>NZ_QKQR01000027.1:0-157460 GCF_008042305.1 Bacillus sp. AY18-3
TTCTAAAATTTATCAGCTATACTCAAATATTTTGTTATCACCATAAAGAAGCTGACTACATTCAGCTTCTTTTCTTTTAACCTGTTTTATATTCTATATATAACATTATAATTCCTTTTTCTTATTATTTTAAAAATTTTGTATATTCATTTGAAAGAATAAGAAAATCATGATAAAATTGTGTTACAAATATATCTATATCTTTCAATTTTTAAAACGCATTGAAATTTTCACCCAAAAATGGCATTTTACAAAACCATGCAAATTTATCTACTTTATTTACATCAGGGTCTCTTTTCTTACAATTTCTTTACTTTAGGACTTTTTTTCTGCAACAACTGTTTTCTTTTCTTTAATTTTTTGGTATGTATAGTATGGTATAACAGCTCACACGGAGGTGGAAAAGAACATGTTAGAAACCTTTCAAAAAGAAATAGAACTATATGAAAGCAATGCAGAATTATTGAAAGTACTTGCTCATCCTGTTCGCTTATGTATTGTAAAAGGATTAATTGAACGTGGTCCAAGCAACGTTTCTACAATGTACACTGGCTTAAATATGCCACAATCTACAATTTCACAGCATTTAGCAAAATTAAAAAGTGCTAAAATCGTTTCCAGTGAAAGAAAAGGATTGGAAATTTATTACAAAGTAGAAAACGAGACAATTATTCAACTCGTGCGCGTATTATTAGGTTAAGAGCTCATAAACAGAGAAAAAGGGCGTATTTTATATTTTTCATCTCATATCTTTAATATAAATATATATCATGAGAGAAAATATATGATGCTACATAATTAAAAAGTCGTATTAAAAAACAAGACACAGAAATATGCTGTGTCTTGTTTTTTTATATTTTCAAATACTGATCCAAGTGTAACTGTTGCATATGTTTCGTATGTATCACAACATCAAATGCACTCCCTAACCCTCCGCTCAAAATCATAGAACGAACTGCACGATTTTGTTTTTGAGTTTCAGAAAAAGGATTTCGATCTTGGTGACCCGTAAGCTGATCTAATATTCCTGCTGCTAACAAAAACTCAGATTGCTTCTTATGCCAAACTATATTCATGCCTTGCAGGCTAAACATCTCTTTCAGCTCGTCCCAATGAATATGAGTAGTAAGATCCATTTCACCTGGATGCGCTAAAGGATTACGGATTAACTTATGCTCGTAATATCCTCGTAAACTTCCTTCTTGATGTGCAGGATGCATCCATTCTTCTTTTGTGTATCCATAATCAACGGTAATACATACACCTCGTTGAAACCATTTCGCAATTTCTTCTATATATTCTTCCATCGCAAGTGGCACTTCAAAACGCTGACCTTCAGCAAGATGAATATTATATTTCAATAAGTATCGACCAATACTTTTCTGTAGCGGTCTACATACTTCTGCGAGTTTCCCTTCCTCTGTGTACGTAACACGTACTTCATACAATATTCCATTTCTCTTCTCAATTACTTCAACAGGAAATGCATCAAATAACTCATTCGAAAAAAGAATCCCTTCGAACGATTCTCCCATTTCACTATGCGACGTATAATACGACACATTAGAAAACGAACAAAGATTTTTCTGCTGTAAGTTTCTATGAAAAGGGCTCATTTCAATCATTGAATAGTTTAAATCAATAAAGGTTTCTGGAGATACTTGCTTCCACTCTTGTAAAACATCATAGGCAAACCTTCCTGTTCCCCCACCAATCTCACAAATATTCGGAGCAACTTCACCATTTTCAACAAGACGAATAAAAAATTTAGCAAATGTTTTTGCAAAAACAGAGGATACGTTGCTACTTGTAAAAAAATCCCCTTGTCTTCCAATTTTTTCACGTTCCTTCATATAATAGCCATGTCCCTCTGTGTACAATACGAGGTTCATATACGTACTATATGAAATTGAATAATCCTTCTCTTTCTCCATCCATTCTTTTAAAATGAGCTCCATCTCCATACTAGCTCCTTACTGTAAAAATGGATTATTTTCTTTTTCAAAACCAATGCTTGTTTCTGGACCATGTCCACATAGCACCGCTGTTTCATCTGGTAATACAAATAATTTTCCTTCAATACTTCCAATCAATTCAGCAAAACTTCCACCGGGTAAATCTGTTCTTCCGATGCTCATTTGGAACAATACATCACCAGAAAATACAGCATTCGCCTCTTTACAATAATAAGAAATACTGCCTGGAGAATGTCCTGGCGTCTCAAAAATCTCAAAATTAAATGAACCAATTGCTAATGCACCTTCTGCATCAATAATATGATCTGCTGGTTTTGCTGTAATACTGCGATTCATCATAAAAATTTGAGAGCCATTTACAGTTGCATCGCCTAACCAATCTGCTTCTTCTTTATGTACGTACACAGGAATATGAAAAGCGTCTCTTACCGCGTCAACAGCACCAATATGATCAAAGTGAGCATGTGTTAATAAAACAGCAAGTGGCTTTAATTGTTCTTCTTGTAAATATGTAACGAGCTTCTCTCCTTCGTGACCAGGATCAAAGATAATACACTCATTTTGATCATTCGTTAAAATATAAGCATTCGTTTGTAATGGGCCTAACGGCATTTGTATCCATTTCATATGAAAATCTCCTCCAATTATTAAACTTACTTTCAATGATACAACATTTTTTTCTCTTAGGAAAAGAAAGGATGCTATCTCGACAATCATTTTTAAAACATGTACAATAGAAAAGAGTTAATATTCTAAAAACTCATATTAAGGAATGGGTAGACAGAGGAGGATATTGTATGGGCCTTGTTATTATTTTTGCGCTAGTCACTCTGTTAGCTGTATTCGCTACGCTTAGAACTCTTCGCGAAAAAAACTTATTCGCGGGCGGCTTTGCAATTGCAACTGTACTCGTTTTCGGATGGTTTACGATCATGACTGTTCTATATAACGGGTACCCACCAGCAGCTTAATTCATTTACATGTTATTCTTCATCAAGATTTCACACAAAAAGAGGAAGGGTTTCCCCTTCCTCTTTTCATATTTCACAACTTATACCATCTTCGCTTCGTATTTGTGCTTTTTTACAAGCCAAGCTCCTCCGATAACACCTGCATCATTACCAAGTATTGCAATCGCTAACTTTGTACTCTTTACAGCACGTGAGAAAGCATATTGCTCGAAATAACGTTGAATTGGCTCTAATAGTGCATCTCCAGCTTTAGACACGCCCCCGCCAATAACAATTTTCTCTGGGTTCAACGTACTAGCAAGGTTCGCTACAGCTAACCCTAAATAAGAAGCTACTTTTTCTACTACTTCGCCTGCTAGCTCGTCACCTTGTCCAAGTGCTTCAAACACATCTTTTGATGTAATACGCCCTTCTTCTGCTAACATAGAACGTAGAACACTCTCTTTATTAGTCTCTTGTATTTTTTGCATAGCAACACGCACAATACCCGTTGCAGATGCTACAGTTTCTAAGCAACCAGACTTCCCGCAATTACATGGGAAAGCATTCTCTGTAACTACTGTAATATGTCCAATCTCACCAGCAGCTCCGCTTACGCCGTGTACAATCTCACCATTGGCGATTACACCACCACCAACACCAGTGCCAAGTGTCATACAGATTAAATCTTTTGCTCCTTCACCAGCACCTTTCCACATTTCACCAAGTGCTGCTAAGTTTGCATCATTATCAATAACAACAGGTAATCCTGTTTCTACTTCTAATAAATCTTTTAACGGATAGTTTTTCCATCCTAAATTGACCGCTTCATAAATCATTCCAGACGCCACGTGTACAGGACCAGGAGCTCCCATACCAATACCGATTAACTTGCTTTTCAATTCACCTAACTCTTCTAACTTTTTATCAATAGCTTTCGCTACATCAAGCGTAATATGTTTTCCTTGCTCATTTGTATTCGTAGGGATTTCCCACTTATGTAAAATTTCACCGTACACATTAATAAATGCTAATTTAATTGTTGTACCACCAAGGTCAACCCCAACTAACCATTTCTCTTCCATGTTGCTTACCTACCTTTATCTAATTCTTATTTAGCTCTTTTTGAATTTCTTGCTTCAATAAAAATAAAGCTGTTTGATAGTCTTGTGGATCGATTAACTGTGATTGATTT
Source organism: Bacillus sp. AY18-3 (assembly GCF_008042305.1). Taxonomy (NCBI): domain Bacteria; kingdom Bacillati; phylum Bacillota; class Bacilli; order Caryophanales; family Bacillaceae; genus Bacillus; species Bacillus sp. AY18-3. The sequence continues at coordinate 4,122 of NZ_QKQR01000027.1, forward strand.
AATTCACGCAATTCATCTTGCATTAATTGCAAATCTGCAATTCGATCACCCGTATAAATAATCGTACCAAATTTCTTTAGCAATTGCTGAATATCATAAATAGATACCATTTTATCACCCTCTATGCTCACTTACTATAAAAAATTATAATAAGAAAACGTTCACATATTTTATTATAATCAAGAAGAAAAAGTCTCGTCAATTTTTATTTGTCTATACAAGCCCATTTTTAACCACTGTTCCTTTTTCTGTAATAATTTTTTCTACGTTTTTATCAAACGGCTCTACTGGAATATGTTCTACTATTTGAAAACTATAAGCTAATGATAGCGTTTTCCCTTTATAATGCACGAGATAACGATCATAATACCCACCGCCATATCCAATCCGTTCTCCTCGCTCTGTATAAGCTACGCCTGGCACGATTTGAAGATCAATGTCATCTGCATTCACTTCTTCCGTACGCGCTGGAATTGGTTCACGTAAATTCATATACACTATTTCTAATTGATCAAAATTACTAATTTGCCGGAAAGACATTGTTCGTGTTCCTTTGTTACACTTTGGAACAACAACTTTCTTTCCTTCTTCCCAAGCTTTTTCGATAATAGCATATGTATTCACTTCATTTTCCATTGAGAGAGTGATTCCAATTGTTTTAGCTTCAGCCCACTCTTTTTGCGCATACAACGAAAATGCAATTTGCTCTGATAAAGTTGTATACCGTTCTTCTGATAAAGAATTCATGTGCTCTATTATTTGTTTACGTAAACGTACTTTCTCTTCTCTCACACACTTTCCCCCTCACAGTGATACTTTGCTCTACGATGATAGTGTATCACTTTTAACAGAGGAATCGAATAAAAAAAGAAACAGTAGGAAAATATTCCTACTGCTTACTTTGTTTCACGGTGTAACGTAGACTTCTTGTCACGCTTGCAATACTTTTTAAGCTCGATACGCTCAGCGTTGTTACGTTTGTTTTTCTTTGAGATATAGTTACGATCTCCGCATTCTGTACATGCTAGAGTAATATTCACACGCATTCTTATTCCCTCCAGTACTAATAACTTAAATCAGACTATACTATAATACCACTTTTAAAATAAAAATTCTACACCTTTTGATATTGTCTAATTTTTTCTATAAGATTTTTCATGTTTTCCCTTGCTATTACTGGGTTTCTGGCATGCGAATACACTAAAAATTTCGGTTGTTTTGTGTCAGAAACGATATAAGACCACTCTTTTTCGGTATATTTGAACTGTACTCCTTCAAATATACCTTCTTCCTTTCTTTCCATATCAGCCAATAATTTCCTCATTACTTTTCCTTTTTCATTCCATGAACATACAACTTCATCACAAAGTAGATAGAGCGGCGGTGATTGCTCTACTATGCTGAGAAATGTTTTCCCCTGCAATGCTATTAACTCGAATAATTTTCCAATTCGATATAAAATATCTCGCTTCCATCTCGCTTGAAACGACTTTTTTTCATCCTGCGTATAAAATAGAAGGTAACATTCTCCTAATTTCAAAGACATCGGGTAAATATTTCCTGCCGATTCAAGTAATAAATCTGGAATATCCACCTCTTCAAAATCTGTTCCTTGGTAAATATTACTATGATTATCATATAACTCGAAATAATTTCCTTGCTCTGAAAACATAAGTGCCATATTTGCTTTACTTGATTTCATCAAAGCTTTCACATGATCCTTTTGTTCGCCCGCATAAATCCATGTAACTGTGCATCCGAGCCTTTGTAAAAAGAGCATCAATAAATGTTGTAACATATCATTCCTCTTATTAATAAGAAGATGAAACTTTTGTTTTTGTATTTTCTCAATATCAACGCGCTCTAATACAGCCTCTATATAATCATGTAAAGAAACGTGGACTAGCTTATTCCGTCCCATTTCTTTCTCACATACGTAATAAAACGACTCAGACATATATACTTGTTCTATCGCTTTTTGCTGCTTATACGTTAATTGTACCCCATCCTTACCATATAACTTTATAACAACCTCTTTTTCATTTTCTACTTGAATGAAAACCCCACCAGCACATTGTAAATCCTGAATGCTATACTGAAAAAGCGATTCGTTCATTTCTTTGCATTCCATCGTATGAACCCCGATACCATGAATCGCATGAAGAAAGAGATTTTTATAAGAAGTCGTTTCTATATGTTCTTGACTCCCAATTAATATACTTTCTCCTTTGGCAAAAAGAGATCCATACGCCATCGCAACCTTCACAATAAATTGAGGAGTGATTTCAACATTACCTCTTCCTACAATGCGGCTTTTTTGCAACCATCCTGCACTCTTTTCACTTTCTTGAACACCAGCCGATCCTACTACTGAATAGCTGTCAATTGCCTTATATGGCCATAGTTTTCCCTTTTGCTTAATTACCGTACTTTTCCCTATATGACAATGATCCGCTACAATGCTTTTTTGAAACAGTGTAACGTCATCTTCCACCATTGTATGCTCTCCTATGGTCGTTTCTAATAGCTCGCAATACTGACCAATGTGCGCATTTGCAAAAACAATACTTTTTTGAAGATGAGAATAACTTGAAACAACACTATTTTTCCCGATAATAGAGTATGGCTCAATTACAGCTCCAACACCAATCTTTGCTCCTTCTCCAATAAAAGAAGGACCGTGAATTTTCGTTCCTTTTCCAATCGTCACACCTTCCCCCATCCACACCATCGGCAATACTTCCGTGTAAGGAATAGGTACTTGCAATTTTTTCGTTAACAAATCAAATTGTGCTTGTCGATATTGATCAAATGTACCGATATCTAACCAATAACCTTCTGACAAATATGCAAATAACGCGTTCTTATTTGCCAAGAGCGGAAACACATCTTGACTGAAATCAAAAAACTCTCGGGGCGGTATGTAAGAAAAAATTTCTGGCTCCATAATATATATACCTGTATTCACAATATTAGAGACTACTTCATTCCAGCTCGGTTTTTCTATATATCGTGTAACCTCTTGTTCTTTGTTCATTACAACTAAACCGAATGAGAGTGGGTTTTCTACTTCCTTTACAAACATAGTTACCATTCTTTTCTTTTGTTCATGAAACGTAATTCCTTCTGATAATTGAAAATCAGTTAACGCATCCCCGCTTATCACAACAAACGTTTCATCTAAAAATGTTTCCGCTTGTTTAATACTCCCTGCGGTTCCAAGCGGGGGAGAATCTTCAAAGTAGTACAAGTTAACTCCCCATTTGCTACCGTCTCCAAAATATTGCTTAATGGCCGTACTCATATACTGAACAGTAATTGCAATTTCACGAATCCCATGCTGACGTAATAATTCAATATTGTATTCCAAAACTGGCTTTTCTAATAACGGTAACATCGGCTTTGGAGTATTACATGTTAATGGTCTAAGGCGTCGTCCTTTTCCTCCAGCTAAAATAACCCCCTTCATATACTTCAGCCTCCACTTATATAATGATCAGTAACTTCATATACGATATGTATATTATCTCCCCCGCATTAACTAGCAGTATAAAATGAAACTTTAATTAGTAGGGATTTTGTGCATCTCCCACTGATTATTAGCCTTGACCACTCGAATCTGGCTTTTACAGGCAGTAAAACTCCCTATATACATGTACCTTTTCAACACCACAAAAGAAAGCGCTTACCATTAACTTAGTAAAATATCCCTTAATAAGTGAACAACATATATGTCCTATTTTTTCCATTATATTATGATACATCTTATCATCATAAACTAAAGGAAACAACGAGCTTTTTTTGTCATGTTTTGACTAAAAAAAGCAGGTGATGTTTCACCTGCCTTTTTTCTTTATTCATTTAATAAGTAATGCTTTCCTTTTACTAAATAAAAAACATTTTCAGCAATATTTGTAATATGATCTGCTACACGCTCGATATATCTCGCCACAAAGGATAATTGTGTAATTTGTGTAATTGCTTCTGGTTGTTCTGGAACTGAAGATATAAATTCACGAATCGCTTTCCCATATATTTCATCAACTGAATCATCCATTTCGGCAATTTGTTTCGCAAAAGTTAGATTCTCTTGCTCATATGCTTCTAACGCTAACTGTAACATCTTATTTGCAATTGCAAACATTTCATCAAGATTGTGCAAACTAACAACCACCTCTTTTTCCCCAAGACGAATTGTTGATTTCGCAATATTAACAGCATGATCTGCAATACGCTCTAAATCTGTCGCTGTTTTAATTGAAATGAAAATCCTTCTTAAATCACTTGCTACAGGTTGCTGCTTCGTAATAAGCATAAGCGCAAGATCATTTATTTCCTCTTCTAAATTATCCATACGATAATCACCATCTATTACCTCTAACGCTTTCTCTACATCCCTTTTATGAAGACCTTCCATAGCAAGCAATAAAGCTTCCCTCGCTAGCTCTCCAAGCTCAATCACCTTTTGCTGTAACATTTTTAAATCACATTGAAACTGTTCTCTTACCATTGTTTCTTCCCCCTCAATATTATGTGCCATTATATATAGATCTCCTACCTAGCCTACTTGTAATAAGCCTTAAGATAGGAGAAGTATTACTTCTCTAATTAAATGAGGTAAAAATAAGAAATACCCTCTGTTAAGAGGGTATTTGCTCTTAGCCTTGCAACGATATCAACCGAATCGGCCTGTAATATAATCTTCTGTACGCTTATCTGAAGGTGTCGTAAATAATTTATTTGTATCTGTATATTCCACAACTTCTCCACTTAAGAAGAAAGCAGTTTTATCTGAAATACGTGCCGCTTGTTGCATGTTATGCGTTACGATCACAATACTAAAGTCTTTCTTTAACTCTTGAATTAATTCTTCTACTTTTAATGTTGAAATTGGATCTAGTGCCGATGTTGGCTCATCCATTAAAATAACGTCTGGTTCAATTGCTAAACAACGTGCGATACATAGACGCTGTTGCTGTCCACCAGATAAACCGTATGCATTATCATGCAAACGATCTTTTAACTCATCCCAAATCGCTGCTCCACGTAAACTTTTTTCAACAATTTCATCCAATGTTTTTTTATCACGAATACCATGAATTTTCGGGCCATATGCTACATTTTCATAAATAGATTTCGGAAATGGGTTTGGCTTTTGGAACACCATTCCCACATGAGTTCTTAATTCTTCAACTGGGTATGATTTTTCAAATATATTGCGCTCTCTATATTCAATTACACCTGTAGTTCGCACGATTGGTACTAACTCTACCATACGATTTAATGTTTTTAAGTACGTTGATTTACCACAACCACTTGGCCCGATAATTGCTGTAACTTCATTCTCATGAATGCTTAAGTTAATATCTTTTAAAGCATGGTCTTCTCCGTACCATAAATTTAAGTTTTTCGTATCAAATACTACTTTCTTTGGTGCAGTCTCGATTTTCTCCTCGTTTTTCACCTGTACATTTACTACTGTTGCTACCATTTGAATTCCCCTTTCATCCATTTCCAACTTATTTTCGATTTCGTAACCATAAGACAAATATATTGATAAAGAGTAATAAACCTAACAAAACAATCATCCCAGCAGCTGCTACATACTGAAATTCTTCTTGCGGTCTACTCATCCAATTAAAAATTTGAATTGGTAAAACTGTAAATCTATCAAACATACTAAATGGAACATAATTTGCAAATGCAAGTGCCCCGATAACTAATAGCGGTGCCGCTTCTCCAATCGCCCTTGATATCGCTAACGTACAACCCGTTATAATTCCTGAGAAAGCAGATGGCAATACAATTTGATACATCGTTTGCCACTTCGTAGCACCTAATCCGTAAGAAGCTTCTAATAATGAACTTGGTACAGATCGTATCGCTTCTTGACTCGCTACAACAACTGTCGGTAAAACGAGTAAACTCATCGTCAGTGCCGCCGCAATAATACTCTCTCCTAAATGAAGAGCATATACAAAAATAGTTAAGCCGAGTAATCCAAATACAACGGAAGGTACTCCTGCTAACGTTTGATTATTAATTTCTATTACCTTTTTAAATATAGATTCCTTCGCATATTGCTCCAAATAAAGAGCAGTTCCAACTCCAAATATAAAAGAGACTGGTATAACAATACTCATAAATAATATTGTTCCTGACAAAGCTGCAGCAATCCCAGCTTCTTTCGGATTACGCGAAGCGAAGTTTGTAAAGAAATCTAACGAAAGGTAACTTATACCTTTTTCAAAAATTTGAAAAAGTAAAATAAGCAGTATTACTATTGAAAACAAAATTGCTATATAAAATAACAACTTGTAAACTCGGTCTTTTAAAAAACGTGATGCCATATTTTCTTGTATTTTTTTATGATTCAACATGCGCATATTATGTCACCCTCCTAAAACGGCGCATAATAGAGTGTGAAATGATGTTCATTATAAGAGTAAAAAAGAATAACGTTGCGCCTACAGCGTACATGCTGTAATACGTAATTGTTCCATGCGGAGCATCACCTAAGCTCACTTGCACAATATAGGCTGTTAGCGTTTGAATAGAGTGTGTCGGATCGAGCGATACATTCGGTGTAGATCCCGCTGCAATTACAACTATCATCGTTTCGCCAATTGCTCTGGAAGCAGCTAATAGGATTGCTGCCATAATCCCTGTAAAAGCCGAAGGAAACACGACTTGTTTTACCACCTCAAACCGAGTTGCTCCAAGTGCTAACGAAGCTTCTTTCGTTCCTTTCGCTACAGCTCTCATCGCGTCTTCAGATAGAGATGCAATTGTAGGTATCATCATAAAGCCAATAACAATACCTGGACTAATCGCATTAAAAAACTGTAAATCTGGTATAATCCGTTGTAAAAGTGGTGTGACAACTGTTAATGCAAAAAAACCATATACAATTGTCGGAATACCTGCTAATAGTTCTAACATCGGTTTTAATACTTTCCTTGCACCGTTTGAAGCATATTCGCTTAAAAATACGGCACAGGCTAAACCGATAGGAATTGCTACGAACATAGCAATTGCTGTTACAAGGAACGTTCCACATATAAGTGGTAATATACCGAATTTAGGATTTTCAAAAAAAGGTAACCATTCTTTTCCCGTCAAAAAGGAGTGTAATGGTATTTTTTGAAAAAACATCATTGTTTCATTTGCCAATGTAAAAATAATTCCAAGTGTCGTTACAATAGACACGCTAGCAATTATTTTTAGTAATAACGGAACTATTCGATTGATTCGCTGCGTTTTTTTTCTTTGTTTTGTATTTCTTTCAATCAAATGTTGTACAGAAAATGTAATTTGACTTTTGTCATTATGAGCCAAAGATGAAAACCCCTTTCCACCCTGACATTACCTTTTTATTTCTGTTAACATCCGCAGCTGTTCATTATATTTTTCTTTTGGTAATTTTACATATCCAACCTCTTCAGCGAGATTACCAACATGCTGAATCATAAACTCAATATAATTTGCTACATTCATTTTATTTCGGATAGAGGCATCATTCACATAAGCAAATAGTGGCCTAGATAATGGCTCATACTTACCTGATTGAATGGTATCTTTCGTCGGAAGTACACTATTTACTTTTATTGCTCTCACCTTATCTCGATTGGCCATATAATAAGCATATCCTACAAAAGCAATGGCATTTTTATCATTCATTACCCCTTGCATAATAACTTGATCATCTTCAGACAAAGAGACTTTTTTTACAATGCGACTATTTTGTAAGATGACATTTTGAAAATAATCATACGTACCAGAATCTACACCTGGCGCATAAAACTTCACCTGTTCACGTGGCCATGAAGAATGAATTTGTGACCATCGCTTTTCGTTTCCATCTTCACTCCATAATAGACGTAACTCGTCTACCGTCATATTGTCTACCCAAGTATTTTGGCGACTCACAACGATCGTAAGGCCATCGTAAGCGACTTCAAACGGTGTAAACTGAATGGAGTTTTTTTTCATCTCATTTTCTTCCACTTGTTTCATTGCTCTCGAAGCATTATTTATATCTACTTCTCCTTTACTGAAACGATTAAATCCTCCTCCTGTTCCAGAAACACTGATAGAAATTTTCACGTTTGGATGCGCCTTTGTATATTCCTCCGCTACTGCTTCTATAATAGGGAAAACTGTTGAGGATCCATCAACTCTCACTTCTCCCATTTCATTCACAGCAAATGCAGTAGACGTGCCAACATAAAGAAAACATGTCGACAGTATGAAAACTTTAATCGATGCACTTATCCATTTCACGTGTTCTTCCTCCTAGAAGTAACCGGAAATAACAGGATTACAGATATAAGAATACTGCTAAACTATTAATTCGGTTTTAATTGTTTGTAAAAGTTTTGTAAAGTTCCACAAGAATCAACATAAGGGGAAACTTGAATCCGTAGCCACCGTTCATCTTCACTGATGATTGGTCCATAAAACCGTTATCCTCCAGAAAGATGCATAAGTATCATTTATGAGGCCCCTTAATTTCCCGCTATGATATGCTTGTCCACTTTATTAAAACGTATGCATCAACCATAAAAAAAAGCACACTATCTTTTCAGATAGTGTGCTTTTTTTACAACTTTTTTATTCATCATCTTGCTCTTTATTTTTCTTATCTATTTCATCTTTTGTAGCTTCGCCATTTTCTACCTTTTTCAAATCAAAGTACGCATCCATGATATCACGGCTAATATATCCATTAATACCTGATTTATCATCTACCCAAGGTACAACAACAGAAAATGCTACTTCAGGGTCTTCAAATGGCGCATAACCTACTAAAGTTAAGTTATATGTCTCTTTGCGCTCACCTTTTGCATTTCTACCAATCTCTTTATCTCCGCCATACACAGTTTGAGCTGTACCTGTTTTACCAGCAGCTGTATATTTTGCAGTCGAAAAATAGCTTAAAGCCGTACCACCCGGACTGTTAAACACTTGCTTAAATCCTTCCTGAACACGTTTAATTTGTGATTCAGGCATATCTACACGGTTTAGTACTTTCGGTTCCATTGAATGAACAACTTTTCCAACTTCATCTGGTTTCACTGCCGGTTGACGAATTTCTTTTACAACTTGCGGCTGCATACGGTAACCACCATTTGCAATTGTTGAAACATATTGTGCTAATTGAAGTGGTGTATACGTATCATACTGTCCAATTGATAAATCCAATAAGAAACCTGGCATATGATCTGTTCTACCTCTTTGTCCAGCCGTTTCATTCGGTAAATCGATGCCAGTTTTTACACCAAGTCCAAATTGACCGAAATAGTAACGCATCGTATCATATGATTTTTGTTTTATATCTAACGTACCGCCTCGTACATAGGGAACACCAGCAATATTCATCGCTGTTTTAAACATATAAACGTTTGAAGACATTTTTAACGCTGTAAGATCATTAATAGATCCCATTGGCTTCCAAGAAGATTTTTTTAGCGGTCCTTTTAATACAATTGGTTCATCGAGTTGAACTGAACCTGGTTGAATCGCGCCTGTTTGATATCCAGTAAGTATTGTCGCGCCTTTTACAGTTGATCCCATCGGATAAGAACTTGTCATCGTTCCTAATGCGAAATCTTGTACTTTCGTTTCGCCATTTTCATTCACTAACTGTTTCCCTGCCATAGATAAAACTTCACCATTTTTCGGATTCATCATTACAACGAATGCACGATCTAAAAGTGGTTGCCCACCTTTATATTTCAATAAACTTTTAGTGATAATTTCTTCTACACGCTTTTGTAATTCCATATCAATTGTTAAATTCAGATCATTACCACTTTGCCCTTTTGATACATTAATCGTTTCTAAAATATTACCGTTTTTATCTGTAATATTTTTCACTTCCGCTTTCGTACCATGTAGGCTATCTTCATATTGCTGTTCAAGATAACTTTTTCCTACTCGTTCATTTCGATTATAATCACGAACAAGATAGTAATCTAGTCTTTCTCTCGGTAAACCTTCATCAGACGTTGACACCCCGCCAAGTACACTTCGGAATAAATCATCATAAATATACTTTCGATCCCAATCAACATTTGTATCTACACCCGGTAATGTTGCTAGATTTTCACTAATAATCGCGTATTCTTTTTCTGTAGCATCCTTTTTAATGACTTGTGGCGTCATCGCATATCCGCCGTCCATTTTGCTTTTAATCGCTAGCACTTCTAAATCTTTTGCGGATAATTGATTCACTTCTTCTTCTGTCACGCGATTTCGTTGACGCTCATCTAATTCTTTATCGTCAATTTTTTTATCTTTTAACTCTTGACGATCTTTATTCGTAATTTTTTCTTTAGCTTCCTCTTTGTGCGTAGCAAGCCAATAGTCTTTTTTATCGCGATCTGTTAATTTATCTGTCGGGACTTCAATCAAATCTGCTAACTTTTCCGCTGTTTCTAAGCGAGCCTCTGCAGTTGACCCTTTCATTTTTGTAAATGTAATCGTACGTACAGCTGCATTATCTACTACAGCTCGCCCAAAACGGTCAAATATTTTCCCACGTGGTACAGGATTACTTATCGTCGAGTTTTCTTTCCTCTCCACTTCATTCTTATATTCCTCACCGCGAACAATTTGTACATAACCAAGCCTTACAATGACCGCGGAGAACATTAAAAACACGCAGAAAAACAGCACGTTTAACCGAAAAGGAACGTGAGTCTTTTTCTTTTGTTGTTTCTGCTTCTTGCTCATACAAACCCCCTCTACCAACAGCTATGTAATGTGAAAGGGACACCTTCATACAGGTGTCCTCACTGCTGTCTTACATCTTTTTCTATTCTAGCATAAAACAACCGAGAAGTTAACCTTCTGGTTCTGTTTGATTCTGCGCAGTCCCTTGCCTTACAACACTTGTTTTACTTGCATTTCCCTCATCATATTTGACATTTTTAACTGCAAAATAAATAAGGAAATGTCCTGCACCTAAAATACATAATAAGTAAGGTAAACTTTTTTCAGGCGGAAAGAATAATACAGCACATAAAAAACTTAAAATCGAACAAATTCTTCCTGCATTTAACCATAATTCCCGGACAACTACATACTCTACACGCCACTCTCTCGCATTTTTCGCTCTGCCAATTACATCATATGTCATGGACCCGTACGGAACGAGCAAAATAGGGTATGCAACCGCAATACACGCTGCATAAATAAGTAATTTTGCGTATGTAACGTCGAATATAACTAAAAATACGACAGCATATAAAATAATGCCTCCAAGCAAAATTGCTTTTTTCCGCCACTCTTTCTTTAACATACGAGTGACTAAGTAGTAACATACAAATGATACAGCAGAATTCACTAAGCTATATTTTCCTAAGGCGAGTTCGCTATCCGTCGCTAAATACACGTACACGGAAATCACAAAAATAAACGTTCCCTCTCTCAACCCTTGGAAAAAATGAGCACGTGTAATTCTTCCCCAATTTTTATCAATCTGCCGCTCTTTCAATACTTGTACAATTTCATACCGTCCTTCACATTCTCTCTTAGATACAAAAAAGCTTAAAATAACAGCAATTGCAAATAACACTAACGAAAGAAAGAATATGACCGTATAGCCACTCCATTTTTCCATACGTGAAATTGTGTATCCAGCTGCTATCGGTCCAATCATGCCAGAGAAGGATGTAAGAAGTCCAAGAAACCCATTAAAGAAATCTCTTGTTTCTGGTTCTGTAATCTCAAATGTTAATAAGTTAAACGCAAGCCAGTAAAAACCATATCCGACTCCTAAAAGAGCCCCCATTAATAAAATATAGTGAGAAGCGCTTTTTCCCGCTACTAAAACAACGATAAAAAAAATAGCTAACGTGCCTACACCTATTCGTAACAAGATTGAGCGATCAATACGCTTCGCTAATTTCCCACCTATAAGAAATGTGAGAGGCTGCAATACAACGCTGGCCAAATTATACAAGCCAAGATTCACATAATTTTGTGTTTGTTTCCATAAATAAATATTAACAAACGTATTCGATAAAGAAATTGCGAGCGTGTATAAACCTCCAATAAGGAGCAACAACACTAAATCCCGATTCACTTCAACGTCACCAATTATATGTTTCCACTTCATACACAACTCTCCTTTACTTCATGTTCTAGTCTTCCAAAGACAAGCCCAATTATGTAAAAGGAAAGCATAGAAAAAAGCTAGGAGCATTCTCCTAGCTTTTTCTATCGTTATTACAATTATTTTGCTTCTTGGTAACGTTTTTCAGCAGCGTTCCAATCTACAACGTTCCAGAATGCACCGATGTAGTCAGGACGACGGTTTTGGTAATTTAGGTAGTAAGCATGTTCCCAAACATCTAAACCTACAACTGGAGTTTTACCTTCAGTTAGAGGAGAATCTTGGTTTGGCGTGCTTGTTACTTCTAACTCACCATTGTTTACTACTAACCAAGCCCAACCAGAACCGAAACGAGTTGCGCCAGCTTTTGCGAATTCTTCTTTGAATGCATCGAAGCTACCGAATTTCGCTTCAATTGCAGTTGCAAGTTCGCCTACTGGTTGTCCGCCGCCGTTTGGAGATAAGATTGTCCAGAAGAATGTATGGTTAGCATGTCCGCCACCATTGTTACGTACTGCTGTACGGATTGCTTCTGGTACTTCGTTTAAGTTTGCAACTAATTCTTCTACGCTTTTGTCAGCTAATTCTGCATGACCTTCTAAAGCAGCGTTTAAGTTTGTAATGTAAGTGTTATGATGTTTTGTATGATGGATGTTCATTGTTTCTTTGTCAAAGTGAGGCTCTAAAGCATCATACGCATAAGGTAAATTTGGTAATTCGTGTTTTGCCATTGTTATATTCCTCCCAGTTTATGTATTGCCACTTAAGTGACATACAACTTCATTCTACCCTAATTGCCATAGGGTGCAAACAAATAAATCACATTGTCTTGCTATCATTAACGTAGCAAAAATCCCACTTCTTTTCAATTAAAATGCTCATATATTCCGTAAAAAAAGCTCCCTTCTACAAGGAAGCTTCCCGCTTACGTAATAAACATGCGAAATGGATATGGACCCTGTAGGACTCGAACCTACGACCGGACGGTTATGAGCCGTCTGCTCTAACCAGCTGAGCTAAGGGTCCACAATTATGTATGTACTAATCAAAAGAATAAGTATGAGATGTATCCTTTTAAAACTATCCACAAATTATTTTATAACACATATTATATTTTATAAAATTAAGATATGTCAATTATATTTATGCGAAATTCCCACAAATATGACATCCAATTCACTTTACATCTCAATTATTTATCAAACAACAGTAAGAAAATTATTGCGCGGACTACCACCATTATTCAAAACTTAAAATATAGAAAAAAGTCATAAACTTTACGTACCTAGTAAGCCACTTTTATATTTTGATTGAAACTCTATCTAACCTAATTTAAACTATTTAACCATATAAAAAAGGGTACCAACAGTTCAAGGTACCCTTTCCTATATTTTAGTAAACTGTAATGTTATGCGATTGTGCAAAATTCCCATTATAGAAATTATATTCTACTCGTGCACTTGAACCCGAATTTAATCCTGCATTACGAATTGCTCTTAAATTTAATGATTTAGTAGAACTTTTTTTATTAAAAGAACCAGTCACTTGGCTTTCTGTAAAATGCCCTTGACCTACTCTCAAATAAGCCTCATAATCCAGGCGCCCACAAGCTCCATTTTGTTCAGCCCACGTGTCAATTGTCGTAGCCCCTTTAGTATAAGTATAAGCATCCACCCAAATTCGTACTTGGCAATTTCCCCATAACGTTTGCCAACCAGTCGTAGCCGCTTCAGCTTTATCATTTGGTGTCAGCGTTACCAAACTTGCTACAGCTACAGCTGCGATAGTTAAATTTTTAAAGATTTTTTTCATGTCCTTCCCTCCAAAACTATATATATATATATTTACATAGTGTATTCTATCACAAGTTTCCGTAACCAACAACCCAAAAATACCAATTCAAGAATCAAATACCAAAAAAGGAATATGCACCAATACTCTGGAAATGATTTGATTTTTCATAAGTATAAAATAAGAAAAAGTGATAAAAATGGCTATGCAGTTCTTTATCACCCACGAAACTCTACTCAATCGTAGAACATCGTAATTTACACAACCTTTCCCTATAGGAAATCATGCCCCTTTCTTAAGTTAAATCCTTATTCATTATCTTTCTTGCCCTCCCTTCCAATAAACACCATTTAATTGAAGGTTATAATAGTTCGTGCATTTCAAATTAATCACCGAAATATACACTATTATAAGTTTTTGCAAATAGAAATTTAAAAATAGTATTTTTAATGCCTCTTTTTATAATATTTATAGATATACTCAACTTAAAATTAGCAGCAAAACTTCCTCGTGAATCTGAACTACTTATTTCTTTTTCACCCATTTAGTACCTTTCTAAATATAAACATAAAACCACAATATATCTTGTGGTTCCCTAGATTCCTACGTTACAATGATTTTATACATACATAAAGGAAGTGAATCTATGTCCATATTTACCCAATTAGCAAAAAGCGTATATTCGCCTAAAGATATGGCGTTATTCCGTTTTCAAAAAATCGGAAAAACCATTTTGTATATTATGCTACTTTGTCTAATCACTACTATTCCAAGAACATTCTTTTACGGCAGCTTTATTCAAGATAGTGTTACCATGGTAAATCAAGCAATTGAAAAAGATTTACCTGATTTTAAAATCGAAAACGGTGAACTAAAAGCAGATATTGAACAACCTATTCTAAAGGAAGAAGGAGATGCTCTTTTCGTATTTGATCCCAATACAACAGATATAGAAACATATCAAAACAAAACTGGTTTATTTATTTTAAAAGATAAAGTAGTTTCTATAGGAAATGGTCAAACACAAACATACTCCTATAATGATTTATTAGGGACATCTCTTGAGAAGAAAGACTTGCAAGATTTCATTTCTGTATTCGATAGTATTTATCCAATTTTACTAGCTGTTATCGGCGTGTTAGTATATCTATTCCAATTGTTTATTACTTTCTTAGGAATTACTTTACTTGCGTTTATAGGTTCTGCTATGAGCGGTCAACGTAAATTATCTTATAAGCAAGTATGGACGTTAACTGCATACAGCTACACAATTCCAACAATCTTCTTTATGATTATGGATCTATTCAAAATTGTTGTACCTGGTTCAACATTCATTTATATCGCAGTTGTTTTAATTGTTCTTTACTTAACGATTAAAGAAGTTCCAAAACCGAAAGAAAAATAAAAACGAAAAAATGCCTAAATAGGCATTTTTTTTTTGGACAAGCATATATTCCTAGCAAAGGAGTGAAGAATATGAAAAGATTAGGTATATTCTTATTCGTGCTTGTTCTTGGTTATATATTTTATTACGATATAAAAATCGGCACTTTACCGATGTTAAGTTCATATAAAAAAACAACCGCTGCCCAAACGATAAAGCAAGAAAATACAGATACAAAACAAAAGAAAGAGAACAAAGCAGAAAAAGAAACAGATGTAACTTATAAAACAATCGAAGTCAAAACAGGTGAGACAGTTCTTTCTATTACCGAACAAATTAATAAGAAAAAAATCCCTTCCATTGAAAAGGTAATTGATGACTTTAAACAACTAAACAAAAGTACATCTGCTACAAAAATACAAATTGGAAAGTCTTATAAATTCCCGTTATATCAATGAGCAATCACTTAATCCTTGTCAATTACATAAAGGCGCTGATACAATAGTAAAAGTGAAACCGAGCACTTCGGTTTCTATAGCCCTGTATCACGTATACTTTCATTGATATGAGGGACTAAATAAGAAACTTCTTTTATAAGGAGAGCGATCTATTCGTGAATGAAATGACTCATCGTACAAAAACACGTCCAGTTAAAGTCGGTAATTTAACAATTGGCGGTAATAATGAATTAATTATACAAAGTATGACAACAACAAAAACACATGATGTTGAAGCAACAGTTGCTGAAATTAAACGTTTAGAAGAAGCTGGCTGTCAAGTCGTCCGTGTTGCTGTTCCAGACGAACGCGCAGCAAATGCTATTGCTGATATTAAAAAACAAATCAACATTCCACTTGTTGCTGATATTCATTTTGATTATCGTCTTGCTTTAAAAGCAATTGAAGGTGGCATTGATAAAGTACGTATCAATCCAGGTAACATTGGTCGTCGCCATAAAGTAGAAGCTGTTGTAAATGCAGCAAAAGAACGCGGTATTCCAATCCGTATCGGTGTAAACGCAGGTTCATTAGAACGTCACATTTTAGAAAAGTACGGATACCCAACTGCAGATGGTATGGTCGAGAGCGCCCTACATCACATTAAAATTTTAGAGGATTTAGATTTCCACGATATTATCGTATCTATGAAAGCCTCTGATGTTAACTTAGCAATTGAAGCATATGAAAAAGCTGCTCGTGCTTTTGATTACCCATTACATTTAGGTATTACAGAATCCGGAACATTATTTGCCGGAACTGTAAAAAGTGCCGCTGGTCTTGGCGCAATCTTAAATAAAGGCATCGGAAATACACTACGCATTTCATTAAGTGCTGACCCAGTTGAAGAAGTAAAAGTTGCGCGTGAACTATTAAAGTCATTCGGTCTTGCATCTAATGCAGCAACACTTATTTCTTGTCCAACTTGTGGTCGTATTGAAATTGATTTAATTAGCATCGCTAACGAGGTGGAAGAATACATCTCTACACTAAAAGTACCAATTAAAGTTGCAGTACTTGGTTGCGCTGTAAACGGTCCTGGTGAAGCTCGTGAAGCTGATATCGGTATTGCCGGTGCACGTGGAGAAGGATTATTATTCCGTAAAGGGCAAGTTGTTCGTAAAGTACCAGAAGAAATAATGGTAGAAGAACTGAAAAAAGAAATTGATGTAATTGCTGCTGAAATGGCTGCTGAACGAGAAAAAGAAAAAGAAACACAAGAACAATAAAAAGAAGGTTGCCACAATATTTGTGGGCAACCTTCTTTTTTACGTAAAAAAGCTCGTCAGTTATGTAACCGACGAGTTCTTATTTTGCACATTTTGGACAACGGCCATATATTTCAAACTTATGACCGGTTACTTCATAACCGTTAAAATCTTTATTCATAAAATCCATCGGGCAGGAAGTGATCTCTTTCGTTCCCCCGCAATCTAAACAAATAAAATGATGATGATGTTCCATAATAGAACATGTAAAACGAAAATGTTTTTCACCATTTAATTCCGTTTGTTCTAAAACACCGATTTCAGCAAACACCGTTAAGTTACGATAAATCGTATCAAAGCTAAGACCTGGATAATCATCCTTCATATGCTCTAAAACGTCTTTCGCCGTTAAATAACGATTGTGAGCTGCAAATAACCTGAGCATTTCTTCCCTTTTCCCCGTATGTTTGTATCCTTTATCTTTCATTAGGCGTAAAGCTTCTGTTAGATTCATATCTATCCCTACTTTATGCAGTTTTTTTCTTTTTCCATAAAATCGCACCAATTAAAATAAGAACTGCTATCATAACAATTGTACCACCTGGTGCTAGATCAAGTTGATATGAAGCAAACATTCCACCAATTACTGCAATTTCACCAAATAAAATGGAAAAGAAAATTGTTTGTTTAAATCCATTCGCAATACGAATACTTGCTGCAACTGGTAACGTCATTAATGATGATACGAGAAGAACCCCTACTACACGCATTGATACTGCAATAACAAGAGCAACCAATATAATGAAAATAAAGTGAATCCACTTTGCACTCAAACCGGTTGATACAGCATATTCCTCATCAAACGATAGTAAAAATAACTCTTTGTATAATAAAGTGATCGTTACAATAACAACAATTGCTACAATGCCGATGATTATTAAATCCGTACTTGTTACAGCACTTACACTCCCAAATAAATAACTAAATAAATCAGTGTTAAATCCATTTGCAAGTGATATAAAAATAACCCCAATCCCCATTCCTGCTGAAAGAATAATCGGAATTGCTAATTCTTGATAATGTTTATATACAGTACGTAATTTTTCAATTAGTAACGCCCCACCAATAGAAAAAATCATTCCCATATATAACGGATTTAAAAATCCTCCTGTGAAAATTGTTTTTTCTAGTAGTAAACTTGCAGCAATACCCGATAATGTCACGTGACTTAAAGCATCCGCAATAAGCGACATTCGGCGAATGACAACAAATACACCGATAAGCGGCGCAACAAGTCCTATTAAAATCCCTGCATATAAAGAGTTCCGTAAAAAGTCATATTGTAAAAAATCTTGTATCATTATATCCTCCCGTGATGCTCATGCTCGTGTTCTAAACGATGAACATGATGTCCATATAAGACGGACATTTCTGCATCTTCTAACTCTCGGAACTTCTCTACATTTCCATGGAAATGTAGATGTTGGTTTAAGCATGCAACATGTGTTACCTTCTCTGTAACAGCTCCCATATCATGAGTAACGAGAATTAATGTGATTCCTAACCTTTTGTTTAAATCCTCTAATATCTCATAAAAACTTTCTACATTCTTCACATCGATTCCAACAGTGGGCTCGTCCAAAATAAGTAATTCAGGATCACTAACGAGCGCACGAGCAATAAATACACGCTGTTGTTGTCCACCAGAAAGTTCTCCGATATTGCGCCCTTGAAACGCACTCATCCCTACATCAGCAATCGCTTTTTCTACCTTTTCCTTATCGTTTTTCGTGAAAAAGCGAAACAGCCCTTTTTTCGAAACGAGTCCCATTGATACAACTTCAAAAACAGTGGCCGGAAAACCAGAATTAAAGCTATTTGCCTTTTGCGACACATAACCAACTTTGTTCCATTCTTTAAACTTCTTACTGTCAACACCAAACAAACGAATACTTCCCTGTTTTGGCTTTAAAACGCCTAATAAACATTTTAGCAAAGTAGATTTCCCAGAACCATTTGGCCCAACTAAACCTAAAAAAGCTCCCTTCGGAACTTGCAAATTAATATCTTCTAACACATTTCGATCTTCATATCGAAATGACAATCCTTCTATTTCTAATATATTATTCATAGCATCTCACCTATTTTAATTCAGAATGATTCCGATTTATATCTATTTGAATTATAGTACAGCTTATTATAGTTGTAAACCAATCTGCCTAAAATATATCAATTTTTTCAAGAAACCTTACTATTATAACAAAAAGCAGAGAAAAATTCTCTGCTTCCGAAAAATATTCCTATAAAATGAAACCTTAATCAGATGAGGCCATCCCCTAACGATTGGCGAGGGTTTTTACCGGATAAATTTTCTAGTGGATAGCCGATTTAAACTTGCCACCATTTGTCTCTTGTGTATTCATAATCGTAACAAACGCATTCGCATCAATTTCATACACAATTGATTTTAACTTCGTCACTTCCAGACGCGTTACAACTGCATAAATAACTTCTTTTTCTTTATCCGTGTAACCGCCTTTCGCTACAAGCTTTGTAGTTCCACGACCAAGACGATGCAAAATCGCATTTGATACTTCCTCATATTGATCTGATACAATTAAAACTGCTTTCGTTTCATCTAAACCTTGAATGACTGTATCAATTGTTTTGAATGCGATATAGTACGTCATAACAGAATACATAGCTTGTTCAACACCAAATACAAATGCTGCCCATGCAAAAATGAATAAGTTCACAAACATTACAAATTCGCCAACAGAGAAAGGTAATTTCTTCGTTAATAAAATACCCATAATTTCTGTTCCGTCCATTGATCCACCATGGCGAATAACGAGCCCTACACCAATACCTAAAATAAGACCACCAAACACTGTTGCTAAAATCGGCTCTGTTGTAAATGGCGGAACAGCATGTAACGTTGATTCAATAAACGCTAAAGCTACAATACCGAACGCCGAAGATAACATGAACGTTTTCCCAATTTGCTTATAACCTGAATACATAAATGGGATATTGAGAATAACGACTAAAGTAGAGAAACTTAACCACCAAATATTAGGAGTAAGATAATCTAATATAAGAGAAATACCAATAATTCCACCATCAATAATTTTATTTGGCATTAAAAATAGTTCAATCGCTACCGCTGCGCATGCTGCCCCAAAAATAATCATAACTAAACGATAAATAAGATGGATAACACTTTCTTTTCGATGTTGCTTTTGTTCCATAGGTCCTCCTTATACTCTTTTTCTATAGTTTTGTCCTTATATTATAACATACGCTTCTTTTTCTCATGGAAAAAGAAACTCTATACGAATATGTACAAGCTACGTACTCATATATTTCGATAGAAGAACGTGTGAAGGAGGATAACTCGATGAACCTCATTAAACAACTTGTAAATAAAAAATTAAATCATATTTCTACAAAAGAGTTATTGAAATATAGTAAAGAATATGAAGTTTCTATTACGACTGCACAAGCGGATCAAATTGTTTTACTTATGAAAGGAAAGAATATTAACATTTACGATAATGACGAACGGCTAGAGCTCTTAAAACAAATAGCAAAAGTAACCTCCCCTGCTACTGCCCAACAAGTAAATACTTTATTTCAGCAACTACTAAAATAAGGAGGGGAAAATCCCCTCCTTATTGCTTATTGCGCTTTAATTTTCTCAAGAATTCCTTCATCAAAAGTACCATTTTTCAGCATTTCGATTTCTAATTTATATGGTGGCTTCTTATCTTTTTTATCTTCACCTACATATGGCGTTTCAAGAATTTTTGGTACGTGCATTAACTGCGGATGATGCACAATATGATGTAACGCTTTATAACCGATATGACCGAAGCCGATATTTTCATGACGGTCCTTTCCTGCGCCGCATACATTTTTACTATCATTAATATGAAGTACTTGCAAACGATCCATACCAACAATCTTATCAAATTCATTTAATACGCCGTCAAAATCATTTACAATATCATATCCTGCATCGTGCGTATGACACGTATCAAAGCATACTGATAATTTTTCATTATATTTTACACCATCAATAATCTTTGCAATTTCTTCAAAGCTACGACCGCATTCTGTTCCTTTTCCTGCCATCGTTTCTAACGCAATGTTAACCGTCTGCTCTGGCATTAATACTTCATTAAGCCCTTTAATAATTTGTTGAATACCAGCATCCGCTCCTGCACCAACGTGCGCACCTGGGTGAAGAACGATTTGTTTCGCTACACCTAATGCCGATGTTCTTTCAATTTCCATGCGAAGGAAGTCTACACCTAATTGGAATGTTTCTGGCTTCGTCGTATTCCCAAGATTAATAATATATGGTGCATGTACGATAATTTCCTCAATACCGTTTAGTTCCATATGTTTTCTTCCTGCTTCTATGTTCAATTCTTCAATTGGTTTTCTTCGTGTATTTTGCGGTGCACCTGTATAAATCATAAACGTCGTTGCACCGTATGAAACAGCCTCTTCACTTGCTGCTAATAACATTTTCTTACCACTCATAGAAACATGAGATCCAATCTTTAACATACAATCACCTCTTCAATATACAATAGATATAATGATAGCATAATTTGTAGAAATATGTAGCGAATTGTTTGTTCCTAAAACACTACGCAAATTGTAACTAGCTACACCGAAACTTTAATCAGTGTTTTTTCATTCCCCACCGATTATTATCCCGCAAATATCCGGATAAAAAAAGATAAGGGGGGCTCCCCTTATCTTTTTTTATTGCTATATTTTTTCTTCACTTTATCACGTTCTGTTGCAAGTTTACGTTTATAGTTTGGTTTTACTTTTTTCGGCTTTTTAATAACTTTCGTTGCCATAACATCAAGTTCATCATTTGGTTTTTTACGGCTCTTACGACGACGACGTTCACCTAAATCCGCCCACTCATCTCCGCGTAACTCTACATGCTTGAACTCAATATGACGTTGTTTTTCTAAACTATCTAACGCTTCTTCGTTTGCTGGATCATAAATCGTCACTGCAATACCTGAATGCCCCGCACGTGCTGTTCTTCCAACGCGGTGAACGAAGAAATCTAAATCTGATGGAAGTTCGTAGTTAATAACATGACTAATTCCTTCAATATCAATACCACGTGCTGCTAAATCAGTTGCAACAATATATTGGAATTCAAGATCACGAATTTGTTTCATCATTTTTTTACGATCACGCGGTGATAAATCTCCGTGAATTCGTCCAACTTTTAAGCCACGTTCCATTAATCCGTCAGCAACCTGATCCGCCATCTTCTTCGTATTCGTGAAAACAACTGCTAAATACGGTTTAAATTGTAGCAACATTTTGTTCACTAAATCGATTTTGTTACGATGTTTAGAAGGTACTAAATAATGCTCAATATTCCCAGCCGCAACTTGTTTTGGATTGATATGAATATGCTCTGGATTCTCCATATATTTCTTCAGAAACGGTTTTAGTTTTTGAGGAATTGTTGCAGAGAAAACTAGCATTTGCAGGTTTCTAGGCATGCGTGATGCAATTTTGTCTACATCATGAATGAATCCCATATCAAGCATTAAGTCTGCTTCATCGACAATAATAGTATTTGCTTTATGAACAAATAATGCTTGTGCTTCCACTAAATCTTTAATACGTCCTGGTGTTCCAACTACAATATGAGGTTGTTTTTTCAACTTTTCAATTGATCGTTGTTTATCAGTTCCACCAATTAAGCAACGTGCTGTAATCATTTGATCTTCCGCACAAAACTTTGTTAATTTCACGATTTCTTCGTAAATTTGTTGTGCTAACTCACGAGTAGGCGCTGTAATAACAAGTTGTACTTCTTCACGACTTGCATTAATTCTGTTCAATGTAGGAAGTAAGTATGCATGTGTTTTCCCAGAACCTGTTTGGGATTGTCCAATTACACTTACACCTTTTTTCACGACCGGGAAAATTTTCTTTTGAATTCCTGTCGGCTCTGTAAAGCGTAGTTCACGAACTGCATCTATTAAAAATGGTTTAAAATCATACTGTGTAAAAGTTTGTTGTGTCATAAGTTACACCTTCTTTCTAAATTTCTACTGCGCGCACAAATCAGCCAAGTCTACATTATATCGAAATCTACAAGTAAAATCCATCTTTAGTTTAGGTTTTTACTTCAAAAACTAACCTTCTTCCCTCTTATTGCATATTGTATGTGTATATACCTAACTGAAGAAAGGAGGATTTCTCACATGTTTCCAAAATCCCATACAAGGCAAATGTATCCGAATCAAGGACAGCAACCTTATACACCATATCCAATTCCACAACTACCACCGATGGCACAAAAAAAGAAAGGGTTCCTTGCTAAACTCTTTAAAAAACACGATCCAACCGAGCCTTTCATGCAAATGGTTCCACCTTATCGACAAATGGATGGACCACCGCCAATGATGCACCAGCAACCGCCGCCCCAATATCAACAACAATACCAATACCAACAACAATACCCGCAGCAATACTCACAACAATATCAACCATACATGCAGCAACATCCAGAGCAAATGATTCCCCCTCAAATGTATGAATCAAATGAAACGCGCGGCGGTGCAGCAACTACAGCAGCATCAAGTAGCGGCATCGGCAGTTTTTTTGCAAATTTAATTTCGAATCCAACTAATATGATAAACAATATTGAAAAAGTATCCCAAGTCGTTCAATCTGTAAGCCCTGTCGTCGAACAGTACGGTCCTATTATGCGTAACCTACCAAGCATTGTTAAAATCCTCACCTCTGGAAAAAGTACGGAAGAAGATCCAACTAAAAATCCAACTGAAGACATAACAGAAAAGGTTGAGGTAGCAACTCCGCCTCCTCCACAAAAAAAAAGAAAAAGAAAAAAAATAGTGATTGAGCCTGTCATAGAAAAAGAATTACGAGAGGAGCCTGTTCAAAAAATAGCAACAAAACCAAAACTATATGTGTAACAATCCTTTGTTTTCTATCCATTCCTCCTTTATAATGTAAAAGACTATGCACAAAAGTATCCCTTGTTTAGAAGGAGAGGATTACTCATATGAAAATTGTTAAAATTTCCCCTCGTGGTTATTGCTACGGTGTTGTGGACGCGATGGTTATTGCACGTAACGCCGCATTAGATACATCATTACCAAGACCTATTTATATTTTAGGTATGATTGTTCACAACAAACATGTAACAGATGCATTTGAAGAAGATGGCATCATTACATTAGACGGTCCAAGTCGATTAGAAATTTTAGATAAAATCGATTCTGGTACTGTTATTTTCACTGCACACGGTGTTTCTCCAGAAGTTAAACAACGTGCAAAAGAAAAAGGTTTAACGACAATCGATGCCACTTGTCCAGATGTTACAAAAACACATGACCTTATTGAAGCAAAGAAAGCTGAAGGTTACCATGTCATTTATATCGGCAAAAAAAATCATCCAGAACCAGAAGGTGCAGTTGGTATTGCACCTGACATCGTTCACCTTATCGAAAGAGCTGATGATTTAAAAACATTAGAAATTCCAACAGATAAAATTTTAGTTACAAATCAAACAACGATGAGCCAATGGGATGTTCAACATTTAATGGAGGACATTCAGAAGAAATTCCCAACAGCAGAATTCCATAAGGAAATTTGTTTAGCAACTCAAGTTCGCCAAGAAGCTGTCGCTAAACAAGCTGATGTTGCAGACTTAACAATTGTTGTCGGTGATCCGAAAAGTAACAACTCAAACCGTTTAGCACAAGTATCACAAGAAATCGCTGGTACGAAAGCATACCGCGTTGCAGACGTAAGTGAGATAAAATTAGAGTGGCTACAAGGTGTAGAAAACGTAGCTGTTACAGCAGGTGCTTCTACTCCAACTCCAATTACAAAAGAAGTTATCGCTTTCTTAGATCAATATGATCCAATGAATCCCGCTACATGGGAGAGAGTTCGAAAAGTACCATTACAAAAAATATTGCCTCGTGTAAAAGTGAAAAAAGAACAATAATAAAAACCGTTGCCTATAAGCAACGGTTTTTATTTTTCTTATACAAATGTAAATGGATCTGTATGTAATTGCGAAGCATGAATGTGTACATTGAGTTTCTTTTCATCCAATTTTTCTTGTAATTGCTTTTGTACACCTTGCTTCATTACTTTTTCAACGTTATGTCCTGGGTCAACTATATTTAAACCGAGCATCATCGCATCATGAGCAACATGATAATACATGTCACCTGTTACATATACATCCGCTCCTTTAAATTTAGCTTGATTGATGTATTTGTTACCATCGCCACCAAGTACAGCTACTTTGCGCACTTTATCATTTAAATCCCCAACAACTCGTGCACCCTTTACATCTAATGATTTCTTTACATGTTCCGCAAACTGTCCAAGTGTCATTTCTTCTTGTAAATATCCTATTTTTCCAAGCCCTAATGTTTCACCTTTGTTATCAAGTGGATACACATCATATGCTACTTCTTCATATGGATGTGCCGTTACCATTGCTTTAATCACTTTTCGCTGTAGTGAAGCTGGAATTATCGTTTCGATTCGCACTTCTTCTACGCGTTCTAACTGCCCAGTTTCCCCGATATAAGGATTTGTTCCCTCTTGAGGTACAAACGTACCTGTACCCTCGCTATTAAACGTACAGTGGCTATAATTGCCGATATGACCAGCACCTGCGTCTCCTAATGCTTTTCGTACTTCTTCTGCATGAGTTACTGGCACAAACACAACAACTTTTTTCATTTCTTCTGCATATGTCGGTGCCAAAACTTCTGTATTTTGCAATCCTAACGCCTCAGCAAGTAAATCATTTACCCCGCCCTTAGCAACATCCACATTTGTATGTGCTGCATAAATGGCAATATCATTTTTAATACACGTTTCAATAATTCTTCCGTACGCTTTATCTGTATGAATCGCTTTTAACGGATTAAAAATTAAAGGGTGATGCGCAATAATGACATTCGCCCCTAATTGAATTGCTTCATCCACAACTTCCTCCGTTACATCTAACGCAATCAATACGTGTTGTACGGGTTTATTAAGCGCTCCAATTTGCAGGCCAATCTTATCTCCTTCCATCGCCAAATGCTTCGGATACATACTTTCAAATAAAGAAATAATTTCATGGCCATTTGGAATTTTACTCATGATAAAACCTCCCGTATCATTTTCATTTTCGCTTCTACTTCCGCACGCTTCGCTTTTGTTTCTTCAGAATCAGCCGCACGTTCTAACTGCTTTAAAATATTTTGGAAGTTTTTTAATTCCCCTTCCCATTTTTCAACGAAAGCTTCACCTTTTTCTTTTATTAAAAATGGCCCCATAAATAATTCCGCTTGTTTATTCTCAGAATAAGGCACCGCGATGTTTCCTCGCTCGCCTACTAAAATCTCATAAATTTTCCCATCTTCTTTTACGATTTTTTCATGGATAAGCTCCCATCCATTCTCAATAAACCATTCACGAATGTGATGCGCTGCAATATTCGGCTGTAAAATTAAACGAGTTACCCCTTCTAATTTTTCTTTACCACTTTCTAAAATGTCACGAATTAACGCTCCACCCATTCCAGCAACCGTAATTACATCTACTTCTCCTGGCGCGATAACAGCTAATCCATTCCCTTTACGCACATCTATTTTATCTTGTAAGCCACTTTCAGCTACAGTTGCTTGTGCAGAGCGAAATGGTCCATCTACAACCTCTCCAGCAACTGCTTTTGTAGCAATATTATTTATAATTGTATAACACGGTAAATACGCATGATCCGATCCAATATCAGCTACTGTAGATCCTACTGGTATTTCACGCACTACTTCTTCTAATCGTTTTGAAAGCTTTACTTCATTCATGTATTTCCATTACTCCTTCTCTTGTCAGTCTGTCTCCATGATAATGAATTTATAGTAGTTGTTGCAAGCCTATAAAAACAATTCACTTCTCTATCACTCATCGTATTTTAGAAAATATAGAAAAACAAGCCCTTTGCATAAGCAAAAGACTTGTCATACGGAACTTTATTTTTTCTTCGATAACCAATCAGCTACTTTAGCGGCTTGATCAGCTGGAACTATATTGGCAGGCATATTTCCTTTTCCTTTCGAAAGAATTTCTTTAATTTCATCTTTTGAAAGTTTCCCACCAATTTTTTGTAAATTAGGTCCTACTGCCCCTTGTAACTGGTCACCGTGGCAGCTCGTACAGCTTTGCTTCACAATATCCTCTGGTTTTGATGCTGTTTGTGCTGGCTTCCCGCCATTTTTTGCATCAGCTAACTCTTTAGATTTATTTAGCCCCTGAAATGAAAATACAAACATAACGATAATACCTAATGCTGCAATAAGAGCGAACGGAATCAGCGGATTACGTTTCATATCTCTTCTCCCCCCTCTATACCCCTAAATAGTTAGATGATTCAGTCATTTACATTGTACTTGAAAACGCTCTATCAGAAAAGAGTAAACTACCAATCGTTAAAAATATTCCATAAATTCAGTTTATTGTTTTTTATTGTTATATCGCTTATTATTTCGATAATTATTAACGTTTCTCATCATATTTTTCACTTTTCTACATATATTTTTGTATAGAATACACAAAATTAATCGAAAAATCGAAAAATGAGCATTTGCAAATCAAAAGACAATTCTGTAAAATAAATTACAAGAAATTGTAATCGTTGCCGATAGCTAAAGTTTAACAAAAGTTAACAAAATAAAAAAGTTTACTTCACAAAGGTGAAGTAAACTTAAAAGTAGCCTATTCTAAGAAATCCTTAAGACGCTTACTACGGCTTGGATGTCTTAATTTACGAAGTGCTTTTGCTTCAATTTGACGGATACGTTCTCTCGTTACGCCGAATACTTTCCCAACTTCTTCAAGCGTACGAGTTCGTCCATCATCTAAACCAAAACGAAGACGTAGAACATTTTCTTCACGATCTGTTAGTGTATCTAACACATCTTCTAATTGTTCTTTTAGCAATTCATACGCTGCATGGTCCGCAGGCGATGTTGCTTCTTGGTCTTCAATAAAATCACCTAAATGGGAGTCATCTTCTTCACCAATCGGTGTTTCAAGAGAAACTGGCTCCTGTGCAATTTTTAAAATTTCGCGTACTTTTTCTGGAGCAAGATCCATTTCTTCACCAATCTCTTCAGGAGATGGTTCGCGTCCTAAATCTTGTAGTAATTGACGTTGTACACGAATTAACTTATTAATCGTTTCAACCATATGAACTGGAATACGAATTGTTCGTGCTTGGTCTGCAATCGCACGTGTAATCGCTTGGCGAATCCACCAAGTTGCATACGTACTAAATTTGAAACCTTTACGATAATCGAACTTTTCAACCGCTTTAATTAGACCCATATTCCCTTCTTGGATTAAGTCTAAGAAAAGCATACCACGGCCTACGTAGCGCTTTGCAATACTTACTACAAGACGTAAGTTTGCTTCTGCAAGACGACGTTTCGCTTCTTCATCGCCTTCTTCAATACGCGTTGCAAGTCGAATTTCTTCTTCTGCAGATAGTAAATCTACACGACCAATTTCTTTTAAATACATACGAACAGGATCATTGATTTTAACCCCAGGTGGTACACTTAAATCATTAAGGTCGAATTCTTCTTCCGCTTTTGTAATTTGGCGATTATTAGGACCTTCGTCGTTATCATTGTCACCAACTAAGTCAATCCCTTGTTCACCTAAATATTCATAGTATTCATCCATTTGATCGGATTCAATTTCAAATCCATTCATGCGTTCTGCAATCTCTTCATATGTAAGAACGCCACGTTTTTTTCCGAGCTCAGTGAGTTGTTCTTTCACTTGCTCAAGGGTCATTTCAGTTTCAATTTGTTTAGAACGAGCTGGTTTGTCAGCCATCTGTTCCCCTCCTTACGCGAGATACAAACATTCATTATACTAAAAATTTATCAAAAAAGCTATTTTCTCGCTTTTTGATTTTGTAAATATGCTACATAATATTTAGCAGCCTCTACAGGATCTGTTTTTTCCATTTGTTTTACCTTAAAGATGATTTCCATCTTTTCAAGTTTTTCTTGATGACGGCTGAGCGTCTCTAAATGGCCTTGTAACACTTCTTCTGTGTATTCTGGATTAATAAATTCATCCGTCGAAATATCAGTGATAATATTTTTCAACTTCTCATCAGAGAGCCAACTTAAAAATGTTCCGACTGAAGGTTCATTTCCCTTTTCATAATATGCGTATAGTTCATATAAAATCCCTTTATGTTCTTCTGTATGAAAATCTTCTATGTGGGATTCCATACGAACAGCCACTTCTGGACTTTGCAACATATGATAAATAATTTCTCTTTCTGCCCTTTCAAAACCTGTTAACTTCGGTTTTGTTTGAACAATTTGAGACGGCTTAGAAACCTGCTTTACTTGTTTTTGCTGTACCTTTTGTTCTTTGCGATATTGGTGCAATTGATTCAAAAGAGTTTCCATTGAATACGAAAATTCTTGCGATAATGACTTCAAATATGATTCTGCCTGCATCGCATCCTGTAGCAACGATAACTCTTTTAAAACACTTTTCACATATTCTTCTTTGCCAGACTCATCTTGCAAATTTTTCCCTAAACGCAAATAATTTATTTTAAAACCAACAAAACTTATACTTGATTTCACAAGATTTTCAAAAGCAGTTGTCCCATATTGTTGCACATATTCATCAGGATCAAGCTTATCTGGCAAGGATGTAACTTTCACTTGGCAACCAACTTTTAGCAATAATTGCCCTGCTTTCATCGTTGCTTCTCGCCCTGCTTTATCACCATCATAGCAAAGAACAACAGTTTCAACGTTACGTCGCAGAAGTTTTGCTTGTTCTTCAGTTAAAGCTGTTCCCATTGTCGCGACAGCTTCTTCCACACCACTTTTTACCGCAGCCATTACGTCGGCATACCCTTCAAAAAGGACCACTTGCCCACGTTTTCTAATAAACGGTCTCGCTTGGTGGAAGTTATACAACAATTTACTTTTATGAAAAATCGGTGTTTCAGGGCTATTTAAATATTTCGGAGTGTCATCTCCTAATGCCCTTCCACTAAACGCTATCACTTTACCTTGTAACGTATAGATTGGAAACATAACTCTTCCACGGAAGCGATCATAATGACTACCATCCTTCTCGCTTCTTATGAGAAGACCAGCTTGTTCCATACTAGACAGCGATAAACCTCTTTTTTGTAAAATTTTCGTTGCTGCATCCCAAGCAGGTGACGCATAACCAATTTCAAACTTCTCAATCATCTCTTTCGTAATACCACGTTTTAACAAATACGAAAGTGCTTCATTTCCTTCTTCTGTATTTACTAATAAATGATGATAATACTTTTTCAAAAGTTCATGAGCCTGTTGCATGATGACAGTGTCATCAGATATGTCTTCTTGTTGTCCTTGCCCTGATGTATACTCTGCAACCGCCATTCCATTTCTTTCACCTAGCTTTTGAACAGCCTCGGTAAAAGCCAATCCTTCCATTTTCATTAGAAAGGAAAATACATTTCCACCTTCTCCACATCCGAAGCAATGAAAAATTTGCTTATCAGATGAAACAGAGAATGAAGGAGAATTCTCACCATGAAATGGACAAAGGCCGAAATAGTTACGCCCCTGTTTTCTAAGTTGAACGTATTCACCAATCACTTCTACAATATCCGATGACGTCCGAATCTGTTCAACAACTTCTTCGGGAATTCTGTTCCCCATAAATCCATCTCCGTGTCGTATTTTGTATTCGATAAAAATTAAAAAATTCCTTTATAATTCGACAATATTTTTTCTAAACTTATTAGAAAGTGTTGTCGATCACGTTATCAAACGATTTTGTAGGCCCTTTTCTGCGTAATTTCGCAGATACGTACCTACTATATAAAATTGTATCCATTTGCTCACCTGTTACAAATGTACCTCCTGGAGACAATACATATACACTTTTTTACAAGAAGACTAGCAAGCACCATATCCTATGTGATCACGAGATCTGTTTTTTGCATGTTGATACATATAAAAAATCAACTTTAGCTTATTCAGTATCTACATAGATCCAATTTCCCTTGCTTCTTCCTTAAACGATGAGCATACGATGTGACAAACAAAATTTCGACATGAACTTTCGTTCCAACTTGCACAGTTTTCAGCATTCACAGGCTATGCATCTGCATCAACTAATACGATATTGATGTTTTGCATATTTCTGTATTCTACATCCCTTCTGCGAATCCTTCCATAATGTGCGTTTTCTTGTATAGATTTTGTCGATTTAACGTAATTACATGTCTTTTCGTAAATCCTATCCCTAGTTTATTCTGAAAAATTAAAGTCTAAACGTAAAATATAGGTTTTTATCACAATTTTTTATTATAATATATTTTCTTCAACTACGCTACATATCCCTTTATTTTTTCATCTTCTATTTCAGGATAACGAAACCCTGCCTTTAGCATAATAAAAAGACAGAAGAATATAAGTATAACCACTCCGCTATAATCTATTACGAAATCAACAGGTATTGTGTTTCTCACGAGCGAAAAAAGCACATTCACCTTTGGTAAATGTGCTAAAACAATTTTTGGTTTTGCACTGCATTCACAATAATGTTGGCTGTTTCTTCAATCGCTTTATTCGATACATCAATTACTTGACAATTTATTTTACCAACTACATTCTCAAAGTGATCAATTTCTTCTTTAATACGATTAATATTGGCATATGTTGCACCATCACTTAGTCCAAGTGATTTCAATCGCTCTTTTCGAATATGATTCAACTTCTCTGGCGTAATTTTCAAACCGAAGCATTTTTCTTTAGCCACTTGATATAACTCTTCAGGCGGATCTACTTCTGGTACGAGCGGTACATTAGCAACTTTCAAACGTTTGTTATGAGCTAAATATTGAGAAAGTGGTGTTTTTGATGTGCGCGAAATCCCAATCAACACGATATCTGCTTTTAAAATACCACGCGCGTCTCTACCATCATCATACTTTACAGCAAACTCAATCGCTTCAATCTTTTTAAAGTATTCTTCATCTAATCTACGAACAACACCCGGCTCATATCTTGGTACTTGCCCTGTAATTTCTTCAATTTGATCGATAAGAGGCCCGATAATATCATATGCCTCTACGCCTTCTTTCGCAGCCTCTGTCACTAAATACTGACGCATGTCAGGCTTTACTAACGTAAAACAAATAAGCGCTTGATTGCTCTTAGCAATCGAAATCACTTCTTTTAATGTCCCTGTATCTTCTACATACGGTACACGTCTAATATCAGGAGCAAATGGGAATTGCCCCATCGCTGCTCGAACAACCAAATCAGCCGTTTCTCCAACAGAGTCAGATACGACATATACGATTTTATTATCCATTATATTACCTCACTTTAAACAAATTACACTTATTCGTTATTTACTAAGTTTACAAACGCACGTGTAATATTTGTTTTTGTAATTCGTCCAATCACTTCTAAACCTTGCTTCGTATCTTTCACAACCGGCATCGCATCAATCTGTCTTTCTATTAATTCCATCGCAATATCATATAAAGAATCCTCTCTACGACACATCGTAATGTTTGGCATCCTTGTCATGATAATATTAACCGGAAGAGAGGTTAAATCCTGCTTTCCAAGGCTAGCTCTTAATAAATCTTTACGAGACACAACACCAACTAATAGAATCGCCTGATCTACAACAAATAAGGTACCTACGTCCTCTAAAAACATTGTACAAATCGCATCGTATACTGATACATTTTTATCAATTACAGCTGGTCTAGATTGATAATCTTGTACTTTAATTTTCTTAACAGCCTCAGATAATAGCTGCCCCCCGGTTTTACCCGTATAAAAATAACCTACGCGTGGACGCGCTTCTAAATAACCAGCCATCGTTAAAATTGCTAAGTCTGGTCTTAGTGTTGCACGTGTTAATCCTAATTGCGCAGCAATTGACTCCCCTGTAATAGGACCGTGATCTTTTACAATCTGAATGATATGTTCTTGCCGTTTATTCAGCTCTATGATAATCACCACCTTTAATGCACAACGAAAAAAGTTATACTATCTCTTAAATATTATATACTAAATATGCTATTTGAAAAAGATAGGATGTAAAAAGGACCGTATACGGCCCCAAATTATATTTGAAACTTATCAAGTTGTTCTAAGAAACGTCTTGACTTCAAATAAATCCCGCAATATTCATCATAATATGTATTCAATACTAAACGCATTTGTTTTTTTGTGCTATCCTTCACCGATACATTGCCAAGTCTATGTAAATCGAAGTGGTAGAAAAGACGTAATAATTTATGAACAGCTTCCCCCACTGGTATACGATACTGGTCTTGCTCAGCATGACGCGAGCACAGAAAACCGCCTTCCCGGACAGAGAAGGCGACAAAATCTGTTTCTTGATGACAAATCGCACATGTATCAAAGTACGGGCGCATCCCTAATACCGGAAGCATTTTCGTTTGATAAATTAATGATAATACTTCTGAATCAACACCCTCACACATATAATGCAACGTTTGATATAACATTTCAAATAAATATGGATTATGTTTTTTATCTTCTGTTGCTTTATCAGTTAACTCAACAATAAATGATGCATAAGCAGTTAAAAATATATCCTCGCGAATTTCTTTCATAGTTGAAATAATCTCGCCTTGTTGCAAAGTTCCAAGTCCAGATCCCATTTGAATAAGAAAATTACCATGGGTCATAAGTTGCGAAACAGATGCTAACCGGCTTTTCGGTTTTTTCGCTCCTCTTGCCATTGCACTTACCTTACCCAATTCTCTTGAGAATATTGTAACAATCTTGTTCGTTTCTCCGTAATCTGTCGTACGGATAACGATGCCCTCAACTTTTTGAAACATGTTCGTCACCATCCAAGGTTTGAACAAAACGGGTCAAGAAATTGGAGAGTCTAGATGCGCTAGCTCCTCTTCATGTTGATCCATCTCATCGTTTACGTCTTTTTCCATTTCTTTCAAAAGCAAGTACGTTTCAATGCTTCCTGTTTTGGAGAAAAACTTCCAGGTAAAATCTAGCATAAGAATCCACCTTTCTCAATAAGCGTAGCCTATAAACCAATTTCCTTTGTTGTTATTAAATTGACCCATTTTGTCCATTTTCATGTGAGAAAAATTTTTCCTAATTTATCAAAACTCATAAAAACCAATAATCAGCGGATGAACAAAACATCCGCTGATTACAGATTTACTCTATTTTAGTACTCGTCTT
Organism: Bacillus sp. AY18-3; assembly: GCF_008042305.1. Taxonomy (NCBI): domain Bacteria; kingdom Bacillati; phylum Bacillota; class Bacilli; order Caryophanales; family Bacillaceae; genus Bacillus; species Bacillus sp. AY18-3. The sequence goes on from NZ_QKQR01000027.1 coordinate 38,459, forward strand.
CGCGGAAACCAAGGTCACGAAGCTGAGACATTTTATTACGCCAATCTTTTTGCACTTTTACCCATACTTCTAAAAATACTTTAGAACCAAGTAATGCTTCAATGTCAAAACGAGCTCGCTTACCGACTTCTTTTAACATCTTTCCTTGCTTACCTATAATAATTCCTTTTTGTGATGCACGTTCAACAACAATCGTTGCGTTTATATAAACCGCTCCGCCCTCACGTTTTTGAATTGCATCAATAACAACCGCTACAGAGTGCGGCACTTCTTCACGTGTTAAATGTAATACTTTTTCACGAATAAGCTCTGAAATAATAAATCGCTCTGGATGATCCGTTACTTGATTATCTGGATAGTATTGCGGTCCTTCTGGTAAATACTTTTTAATTGTTCCAATTAAAGCATCCACATTATTGCCGTCTAATGCAGAAATTGGTACAATCTCTGCAAACTCATATAGTTTACGGTATTGATCAATTAACTCTAATAATTGCTCTGGATGAAGTTGGTCAATTTTATTAATTACTAAAAATACTGGTTGTTTCGTTTCTTTTAATTTCTCAATAATGAATTCCTCACCGCGACCAAATCCTTCAACTGCATTGACCATAAACAGAACAATATCAACTTCTTTTAATGTCGTTTGAGCCATCTTCACCATGAAGTCGCCTAATTTATGTTTAGGTTTATGTATTCCTGGTGTATCAATAAAAATTACTTGTGAATCATTTTCTGTATATACGCCTTGAATTTTATTACGAGTTGTTTGTGGCTTATCACTCATAATGGCAATTTTCTGGCCGATAATACGATTTAAAAATGTAGATTTCCCAACATTCGGTCTGCCAATAATAGAGACAAAACCTGATTTATAACCTTTTCTATTCATGTAAATCCTCCGCTAAAAATGCTCCTGGTAACAATTCTCCGACTGTCGTCTCTTGAACGTCACCATGTAAATTTGATAGGTATACTTTCGTATCCTGTTTACATAATTCTACCATAACTTGTCGACATGCTCCACAAGGAGGTACTGGACGCTTTGTATCCGCCACAATCGCGATAGCTACAAACTCTTTATCTCCTTCAGAAACCGCCTTAAATAAAGCTGTTCTTTCTGCACAGTTACATAAGCCATATGATGCATTCTCAACATTACATCCACGATATACTTTTCCATCCTGTGTTAATAATGCTGCACCTACTTGAAATTTAGAATATGGTACGTACGCTTGTTTACGCGCTTCGATTGCTTCTTGAATTAATTGTTTACTATTCATATTCCCGCATCCTTCCTGTCCACAGCTGTGAATAGATACACTCTCTCATTAAAGGCCTTTACGGCACTTTCAAAGCTTCATAAAAGCTTTGGAATGCAACTATACCACATACGGCAAAAAGATAATAGCACCAATTATAACGGCTATTATCGCAAACAATAAAACCGATCCGGCTGCGACATCCTTTGCAATTTTCGCAAACGGATGTCTATCGGTAGTCGCTAAATCTACTGTTTTTTCCACAGCCGTATTTACCATCTCTAAACTCATTACAATTCCTATTACAATAAGTAATACTATCCACTCTACTTTCGTAATATGGAAATAAAAGCCGCAGCATATAACAATGACTGCGGCTACATAATGAATTTTCATATTGCGTTCATGACGAAGACAAAAGAATATACCTGCTATAGCATATCCAAAACTATTTATAAGTTTTCCTTTTTTCATCGACCTAATCCAAATGCCTCTAAAATTTCTTTTTGTCTTCCAAACATTTCTTTTTCATCCTCTTCTGTCATGTGGTCATAACCAAGTAAATGTAAAAAGCCATGTAACGCTAAAAAGCCAAGTTCACGATCAAAAGAATGTCCATACTCTTCAGCTTGTTCTTTCGCTCTCGGAATAGAAATAATAAGGTCACCTAACATACGAGGCATCTCTGCACCTACAATTTCCATTTCTCCTTCTCCCATTTCTTCCATAGCAAAGGAAATGACATCAGTAGGCTGATCCTTATCTCGGTAATCACGATTAATCTCGCGAATGCGTTCGTTATCTACAAATGTCACTGATAACTCCGCACCATCCTCTATTTTTTCCATTTGAGCTGCTTTTTCTAATATCTCACGAATTAAATTCACATATTCTTCTTTCACTTCTTCTGTTTCATCAATGAAATCAATTAATAAACTCATTCTTTCTCCTTCTCTTCCGGTGGTTCCGGATATGTAATACGCGAATGGAAAATACCATTTAACGTTTCACATAACGTTTTTCCAACGATTTGTAGTTCCTTAAACGTCAAATCACATTCACTAAATTGCCCATCTTGCAGGCGATCTTTAATAATACTTTGTACTAAATTATTAATTTGATCTGGCGTTGGGTGATTCATAGAACGTACTGCCGCCTCAACACTATCAGCAATACCAACAATTGCCGACTCTTTAGAAGTTGCTTTTGATCCTGGATAGCGAAACATCTCTTCTGTATATTTTTCTTTATCTTCTTTAATCGCCTTATAATAAAAATATTTAAGTAATGTTGTACCATGGTGTTGTCCAGCAATATCGATAATTTCTTGCGGAATATGGTATTCTTCGAGCATTCTGACTCCATCTGTTACATGAGCAATGATAATATCTTTACTCGTCACAGGATCTAATTTATCATGTGGATTTTCAATTCCCATCTGGTTTTCAATAAAGAATTGCGGTTGTACTGTTTTTCCTACATCATGATAATACGCCCCTACACGTGCTAATACACCATTTGCTCCAACCGCTTCACACGCTGCCTCAGAAAGATTCGCTACCATTACACTGTGGTGATACGTTCCTGGCGCTTCTAACAAAATTCTACGTAAAAGCGGATGATTCGGACTTGATAGTTCCATAAGCTTCATGCTTGATACAATTCCAAGTCCACTCTCTAAATATGGTAATATCCCCATAGCCAAAACGGATGAGATAATTCCTGAAACGGAAGCCATCAATAATTGCGTTCCAATTTCAAGAGGTGAAAAATTCCCATTACGTAATAATAATAACGCCGCTAAGACGACCACATTTAAGATAGAAACGAGTATACCAGCTTGCAAAATCATCGTACGACGATTTTTTTCTCTTAAGAAAATGCTTACTGATAATGAACTTAACAACACATAAATACCTACACTATAATTCAGTGTACTTGTTACCCCTTCATTAAACATAATACTTCCGCACACAGAAAAAATCATACTTGTTAAAAATACAAATCGGTCGCCAATCATTAGTTTTACAAGTATTGTTCCCATCGCAACCGGGACAACATACGCAATTCCTGCATATTCAAGCTTTTGAAACAAACTAATCGTTTTCATTAAAACAATCGTGATAGATAAAATTGTAATATACGCTAAAATATACGGTCTATCTTCTCTTTTACGCTGTAAAAATACTTCAAACTGCTTATGCATAAAGTACAGTAACACACCAATGAGCACTGCTAATCCAACATAAGGCTGAAAACTATTACCTTTCTCTAATAAACCGACTAATTTCAACTGATTATACATATCACTTGAAATTGTTTCACCTTCTCTAACAATAACTTGTCCTTGAAGAATATAAACAGGTGGAATTAAATCTTCTTCCGCTTTCTTCTTCTCTTTCGTTACAGCCGGATCATAAAAATAATTTGCTGTAATCGCATATGATCCTAGCGCGTTCACAGCTTCCTTCAATCCACTATTCACATTGAGGCTTTTCATTTCATTAACAAATCGCTCTTTTGCTGCTATTTCTTCGGACATTTTAATATTTCCACCCATAATAACACTAATAGACGTTAGAGCCGCGTTCTTTGCTAATTCTAATTGATCCGGTTCTGCATTAATAAAATATAATAAATTCTCATCAGATAATTCCTTTGTTAAATTAGATGGCAACTTCTTCTTCAATTTTTCTAATTTATTTGCATCGGTCATCTTTTTTTGCTCTTCAGGTCCAGCAGCTTTCATCTCTTGAATTGCTTCATTTACCTTAGCAAAAACATCATTTACAATATCTACTCTATTTTGTTTATATTCACTTCTATATGTATATTGATCTCCAACTTTTTGAGCGGCCTCTTGTTTTTTTCTGTCCGTTATAACCTTATCTTCAATTTTAATAGGAGAATGAATTGTTTTTTTTGCAATAGAATACATATCAACATCTAATTGCTCTGGTTTTACATTATTCATAAGTGCAAAAAACAGCACTGCTCCTAATAAAACGTAAGAAATCCAACTTAGTTTTTTCGAATGTTGTAAATTACGAAACCACTTAGAAATTTCTTCAGATCTTAACATGATTTCAATACCTTCTCCTCTCCAGAAATAAAGTGAAACTATTTATAGCTTTCATTTCTTCTAGCCAACAATACTTTTAAGTAACATTTTGATACACCAGCACCTATAGTTTATTTCTCTTATCTTTTATGATAGTAAAAAATATGCCGTTCGCCAACCTTAATACAAAAAGAAATGATCCTGACAAATAGGATCATTCCATTTTATCATATGCCTCAATAATACGTTGCACCAGCGGATGCCTCACAACGTCCGTTTGTTCTAATGTAATGAATGAAAGACCTGATACACCAGATAAAATGTTAGAAGCTAGCGAAAGCCCTGATTTTACCCCTTTTGGTAAGTCTACTTGTGAAGGGTCCCCCGTAATAACCATTTTAGAACTAAAACCTAATCTAGTTAAAAACATTTTTATTTGTGCACCCGTTGTATTTTGCGCTTCATCTAAAATAACAAATGAATCATCGAGCGTACGCCCTCTCATATAAGCAAGAGGTGCAATTTCAATTACCCCTCGCTCCATCATACGTTGCGTATATTCTTGTCCAAGAATATCGTGCAAAGCATCATACAATGGACGTAAATACGGATCTACCTTCTCTTTCAAATCTCCTGGTAAAAAACCTAAACTTTCTCCAGCTTCTACAGCCGGTCTCGTTAAAATAATTTTCTTTACATACCCTTGCTTTAAAGCTCTCACAGCCATTACTACAGCTAAGTATGTTTTCCCAGTCCCAGCAGGTCCCATTCCAAATACAATATCATTCTTCTTCATTGCATGAATATATCTTCTTTGCCCCATTGTTTTTACACGAATGGATTTACCTTTTGCCGTTTTAAAGATTTCTTCTTCATATAACTCTTCAAATTGAGCAATTTTCCCTTGTTGTGCGAGCTGAATTGCATACGCAACATCTCTTTCAGTAATTGATATACCTTTTCGAATAACAACAAGTAATTGCTGTAAGATTTTTTCTACGAGTGTCACAGTTTCAACTGCTCCAGATGCATGAACAGTTTCACCTCTAGTTACAATCGATACATTCAATTCCCGTTCAATTACTTTCAAATGAGCATCATTGACTCCAAAAAGAGCGATTGCTTCGTTAGCATTTTCCAATTGTTGGTTCATTTCTACTAATTGTTCTGCCATTACTCAGTCTCCTTGAATATCGGATTCGGATATTGGTTGTGGCTCTGCAATATTTTCGATCACAGTATAATGCAATGTGACTTTTAGTTGATCCGCCTCAACCTCTTTACTCAAAATCTTATCACTTACAATCATAGCATGTTCATCCAATTTTTTCTTTAGTTCTTTTTCAGCCATCTCTTTCGCTACTTTCATTGCCTGTTTTTCTGTATATTCCCGATTCGCTTCTTCCTCTTCTCGTACAATATCTTTTTCATACGCGATCGGCAGTGTAAAACCAAATAGTTTCACATCGTGTTTTACACTTTCAGTACGAGAGCGTTTATACTTATCATGTTGAAATCCCCATATTTTTATTTTCGCACTCCCAAATGTAAGGTAATGCTCATTATACGCATTGCCAGTATATACTTGAAATTGCGTCTTTAGTGGTACACTCACCTCAGATGTGTACCACGTTTCTCCATATACAATACCTTTCGCCGAAACAATCGTCGGACTCTCCTCATTACCGTATATCCCTGATACGAGAAGCTGTCCTTTTTCGACATGGTCATTTTTCAAGACAACTGGTTTTCCTACTTCAACAAATGTTTTTGTCACAATCGCTTCTTTTTTTGCAACTAAATTTTGCGGTCTTTGTTCCTTTTCTTTTTTCGGCTCGTTTTTTTCAACAATTTTAAAATGGTACGTCGTTCCTCTTATTTCTAATCCCGCCCAAGTAATCGCATTAATATTGTCTGTCAAATGACGTTGTACATCTTCTACATTAGGCATTTGGAATTGTAATTTTCCTTTTTTAATACCCATTTTGTCCAATTCTTTCATCAATATATATTCTGTTTCAGGTTTCGCTCCTGTAATTTCAATTTTCCAAACCATATTGGATAATGCAATCATGCCAAAAAAGAAAATTAAAAAACCAATTAAGAATCCACTATTTTTAATTAAACGCTTATTCAAAAAAGGAAAACCGTAACGCCCAATAAAATATAATTTACATTCATTTTTTCTATAAATTGGTTTTATTTTCTTCACATCTCGTAATAACATACAAAAAACTAACGTTTCATCAGCAATTTTCTTAACATCCCAAACTAATAATTTTCTACGTACACATTCGTTAACGAACCGTTCTGCACCTCTACCTTCAATTCGTACTTTTACATATCCAAGCCACTTTATAAACCATTTATTTTTCATCTACTATCTCCACTACCTTTCCAAAAGTATACACACTACTTTTTTCACTTTAATTAGCAAAATAGCTCGTACGAAAATGAAATAAAGAGTTCTACCACCCATAAATAGCGAGATAAACTGAATAGTAAGGTCGAATCACGAAAATAACGAAGAAAAACTTCACATATGGAAGTTTCCCTCACTCCTCTTTTTTTTCGTTTTCTAAAAATGTCACTTGCTCAATTATTCCTTCAAGCAAAAGTTCTTCTGGAAGGATTGTTTTAATAATAAAGGATTGCCCTTTAATTAATAATTGACCGTGCTTTAATAACAATCTTACTTCTTTATCTGAAAACACTAATAAACCCCGATGATTTTCTATATAGATATGCACTTGCCCAACAAGCGTGATCCGAGGTAGATCCATTAGCACATCCACTGGCAGGTCTATTTGCTTTGTTAACCAATTCTTCATTTGTTCTAATTTTTTCATCTCAAAAGACCCCCTCTCATCCCATATGTATGAAAAAAGAGCTTGTAATATCACGTCCAAACTGAAAAAAAGCATAAAAAAACGTCTCATACGAAATGAGACGTTTTTTTATGCTAATAGCTGGATAACCAACTTATTCACAAGTGATCCGTCTGTTTTACCTTTTACTTTCGGCATAACAGCAGTCATCACCTTACCCATATCTGCTTTAGAAGTTGCACCAACTTCAGAAATAACTTGCTTAATTACATTCGCTAGTTCTTCTTCTGTTAATTGCTCCGGCAAATATGCGCTTAAAATCTGAATTTCACTTTGCAGTTTATTAACAAGGTCTTCACGACCAGCTTTTTTAAATTCAAGGAGGGAGTCCTTATACTGTTTTACTTCACGAGCTAAAACTGTTAATTCCTCTTCTTCAGTAAGAGTATGTTGCAGTTTAATACCTTCATTTTGTAAAGCAGCCTTAACCATACGAATAACGGTTAATTTTTCTTTTTGTTTATTCTTCATCGCTTGTTTCATATCATCGTTTAAACGACCGAGAAGACTCATCACTTACACCCTCTCTTAGAATTTACGCTTTCTTGCCGCTTCAGATTTCTTCTTACGTTTTACACTTGGTTTTTCATAAAACTCGCGCTTTCTTGCTTCAGCAAGTGTACCAGTTTTAGAAACCGATCTTTTAAAACGGCGAAGTGCATCCTCCAAAGACTCGTTTTTACGAACGACTGTTTTTGACATTCTCTTTCCCTCCCTCCGAAACATCACACTTACATACTAATTTCAGCATGCAAAAAGAAACCCTTCTTCAGCATGTCTTTTACGATTATAATACATTTTATCACTTCAGGTCAACTATTTGGCAGAATAAAAGAAGAATAGATGCCCTTTCCTGTTCAAAAGCTACGTAGATAGCTATTATCCATTTCCCCTGAAGACAACTATATTTTTATCATTACATCTTTTTTAATGCAGGAATGTACGAAACAACTACTCATTCGACGTACCTGCCTTTTTCAGTACTTGACTTCTCCACGAAAAAAAGAAAGCATGCAAATCGTTTCCGTTTGCATGCTTTTTTTATTCCGCTATTTGCCGGGCAGTAAGCCCCCCCACCTCAAAATTCAGCACAAGCAAAGAACTTAGGTAGGAATCCGGCTGATAATTAGTGGGGAGGAACAAAAACCCCACTGATTAAAGTTTCATTTTATGCGCTTGCTGATTCTTTTTTTACATCATCTTCAAGAACACGAACAAATTGCGCTTCGTTATATGGATAACCAGCTTTCGTAATTTTCACTTTCACTAGCTTACCAATTAACTCTTCTGATCCTTCAAATACAATTTTTAAGTAGTTATCCGTATAGCCTACATATAACCCTTTACGGTCGCCCTCTTTAAATTGCTCTTCCGGAATGATCTCAAGCACTTCCCCTTCAAACTGTGACGCATACTCTTTCGCTAATTGGTTAGATAATTCAATTAAACGATGAACACGATCATTCTTCACATCTTCAGGAACTTGATCTTCCATACGCGCTGCAGGTGTTCCTGTACGCTTTGAGTAAGGGAATACGTGTAACTCAGAGAAGCGATTCTCTTTAATGAAATTGTATGTTTCCATGAATTCTTCTTCTGTTTCACCTGGGAAACCAACAATTACATCCGATGTAATCGCAAGGCCTGGTAACGCTTCTTTCAATCGATCTAAACGCTCTTGGAAAAATTCCATCGTATACTTACGACGCATACGCTTTAATACAGTATTAGATCCAGATTGCAATGGAATGTGCAAGTGGCGTACAACTACTTCAGACTTATCTAACACTTCAATTACTTCATCTGAAATCTGACTCGCTTCAATAGAAGAAATACGAAGACGTTTTAATCCGCCTACTTCCGCTTCCATATCACGAAGTAATCCAGCTAAGTTATAATCTTTAATATCTTCACCGTACCCACCTGTATGAATACCTGTTAATACGATTTCTTTATAACCTGCATCTACTAATTGCTGCGCTTGTTTAATAACTTCTTTTCCATCACGAGAACGCATTAAACCACGTGCCCAAGGAATAATACAGAATGTACAGAAATTATTACAACCTTCTTGTATTTTTAAAGATGCACGTGTACGATCCGTGAAATAAGGTACATCCAGTTCTTCGTATACACGTGTTTTCATAATGTTGCGGACCGCATTAATTGGTTGACGCTCTTTGCGGAATTCTTCAATGTATCCTAACATCTTTTCACGATCCTGTGTACCAACTACAATATCTACACCTGGAATCGCCATAATTTCCGCTGGAGATGTTTGTGCATAACATCCCGTTACACAAATAACCGCATCCGGATTTTGACGAACAGCACGTCTAATAACTTGACGGCTTTTCTTATCCCCCGTATTCGTTACTGTACACGTATTAATAACATATACATCAGCTTTCTTTTCATATTCAGTTCTTTCATATCCACCTTGTTTAAACAATTGCCAAATGGCCTCTGTTTCATAGTGGTTTACTTTACAACCTAACGTATGGAACGCAACAGTTGACATTGATCATCACCCCATCAATTCAAAATGATACGAAGCAGCACTTAACGCATATAACGGCGCCGTTTCTGTTCTTAAAATTCTTGGTCCTAAACTACATGGTACAAATTTATGTTCACGAAGCGTAGTAATCTCTTCCTCCGCTAAACCACCTTCTGGTCCAAATACAATCAATAGTTTTTGGCCTGGTTTCATCGTCGTTAAAGCTTTAGCAAAATTGGATTTCTCACCTTGTTTTGCTTCCTCTTCGTACGCAACAAGACATACATCATACTCATTGCTCATTGAAAGCAATTGCTTAAATGATGCCGGAGCATGCACTTCTGGAATTTCGCTTCTATGCGATTGTTCCGCAGCTTCTTTCACAATTTTTCTTAAACGCTCAACTTTTTTATCAGCTTTTTTCGCATCCCATTTTACAATAGAGCGAGATGCTTGAAATGGTAAAAATGCGGCCGCCCCAAGCTCAGTTCCTTTTTGGAAAATTAACTCTAGCTTGTCTCCTTTTGGCAGTCCACTTGCAATCGTCACGAAAACAGGAAGTTCACTTGACGCCTCTACCCATTCTACAATAGCCGTATTAATAAATTCACTGGTAATTTCATCAATTGAACATACTGCTGTTTTTCCGTTTACACAGCAATAAATGTGATCACCAGCTGACATACGCATCACTCTTGCGATATGATGTACGTCATCACCTACAATGCGAATACTTGTCTCATTTACATATTTCTCTTCTACAAAATAACGTTGCATATAATCACCTTAGTAGAGTTTCGTTCCTTTCGTAAGTCAACACTTACGAAAAGAACGAAACGTTATCATTTTTTCATATAACAAACGGCAAGTCCCTCACCTTATAGTGAGAGACTCCCCTTTTCATTATAAACTAAAATCTATATTACGCATTTCGTGCAATAATTGCTACCCAATCTTCCATTCGTAATACTTCTTCAATTGTAAATCCAGCTTTTTCTAGCGCTTCAGAAATTATCTTTTCCTTCGCTGCAATAATGCCCGATGTAATAAATAATCCGCCCGACTTCACAACTCTTGCTGCATCCTCAGGGAATAAAAGAATAATTTCTGCTAATAAGTTAGCTACGATTAGATCAACAGGACCTTCAATACCTTCTAAAAGACTATTTTGCCCAACAGACACGATATCATCTGTTTTATTTAAACGTACATTCATTTCTGCACTTTCCACTGCAACCGGATCTAAATCATACGCTTGAACAGAAGACGCACCTAATTTTGCCGCTGCAATACTAAGTACACCAGAACCTGTTCCTACATCAATGACAGTATCACCTGGCTGAACTGTTTTTTCTAAAGCACGAATACACATCGTTGTTGTCGGATGAGTTCCTGTCCCAAACGCCATACCTGGATCTAATTCAATAATTTTTTCTTCCGGAGAAGCTGGTGTATATTCTTCCCACGTCGGCACAATTGTGAATGTATCAGAAATTTGTACTGGATGGTAATATTTTTTCCAAGCAGTAGCCCAATCTTCTTCATTGACTTCGTTAACGGTAATATTTCCAGTACCAATTTCGATGTCGTAAGATGGAAGCATATCAATAGATGATTTTACACCCGCAATCGTTTCCTGTAAAGAATCCGTTTGTGGGAAATATGCTTTTATTAATACACCTTCCGCCGGATATTCATCTGGGTTCAGTGCATAAATTTCACCATATTGTTGCTCGCGCTCTTTCGTCAACTCCGCTGGATCCTCAATCGCAACTCCACTAGCACCAGCTTCATGTAAAATATGAGAGACAGCTTCTACGGCTTCTTCTGTTGTATGAATACTAACTTCTGACCATTTCACAATTTACCAACTCCATTTTTTATTTCCATTATTCCCCTTTGAAAGCACGTTTAAGCTTTCCAAATAAACTATCATCCTGCTCTTCTTGTCCCGCAAATTCACGTAATAACTCTTTTTGATGTGAAGTTAATTTCGTCGGTACAACAACACGAACGACTACATATTGATCTCCTTGACCGTATCCACGTACGTTCGGAGCACCTTTTCCTTTTAAGCGGAATTCTGTTCCGGTTTGTGTTCCTGCTGGAATTTTTAGCTTCACTTTCCCATGAACAGTAGGAACTTCCACTTCAGCACCAAGTGCCATTTGCGCAAATGTTAATGGCATTTCACAAATAATGTGATCTCCTTCACGCTCAAAGAATTCATGATTTCTCACATGAACAACAACATATAAATCTCCTGCCGGTCCGCCATTTACGCCCGCTTCACCTTTTCCAGATACACGAATTTGTTGACCATTATCAATACCTGCTGGAATTTTAACATTGATTTTTTTACGTTTACGTACTTTACCAGAACCGTGACACGTCGTACATTTTTCTTTAATCATTTGACCAGTTCCTGAACAATGACCACAAGCTTGACGGTTTACGATACGACCAAATGGTGTATTTTGTTCTACACTTACTTGCCCTGATCCTGAACAATGTTTACATGTTTCTTTTGAAGTTCCTGGTTTCGCTCCGCTACCTTTACAAGTATCACATGGATCTTCTACTGGAATCTCAACATTTAATTCTTTACCAAAAATAGCTTCCTCAAACTCTAAAGTAACTTGATATTGTAAGTCAGCACCTTGACGCGGAGCATTTGGATCACGACGTCTACCGCCACCGCCGCCAAAGAACGAACTAAAGATATCTTCGAAACCGAAGCCACCGCCGAAGTCTCCTCCGCCGCCAAAGCCACCGAAACCTTGATTTGCACCAGCATGACCAAATTGATCATATTGCGCGCGCTTTTGATCGTCGCTTAATACTTCGTATGCTTCTTGTACTTCTTTAAACTTTTCAATTGCATTTTCTTCTTTACTTACGTCTGGATGGTATTTTTTAGCCAAACGACGATACGCTTTTTTTATTTCATCTTTTGAAGCACCCTGGCTAAGTCCAAGGACCTCATAATAGTCTCGTTTACTCATAAATTTACAACCCCCGAATCTTTCACATAAACGTAATTTTAACACCGAAAGAAAGTGCTTTGCAACAAAGTTTCCTCACTTACAGTATGCAAAGTAAAAAACTTAAGAACCTCACACTTTTCTTTTCATTCGTGAAAAAAGCCAAAGTCAAGGCACGCTTGACTTTGACTTTTTGTCATCTTACTTATTTATATTACTTATCTTCTTTTACTTCTTCGAACTCAGCGTCTACTACATTGTCTTTCTTCGCGCCAGCATCTTGTGCTCCTTGTGCACCTTCTGCTTGCCCTGCAGCTGCTTGAGCTTGCTCGTATAATTTAACAGTTAATTGTTGTACAATTTCTTGTAAAGCGTCTTTTTTCGCACGGATTTCCTCAAGCTCGTTCTTCTCGATCGCAGCTTGTAATGCTTCTTTCGCTTCTGTTGCTTTTGCAACTTCAGCCGCATCCACTTTACCTTCTAAATCTTTTACAACTTTATCCGTTTGGAATACAAGTTGGTCAGCTTCGTTACGAAGTTCAACTTCTTCCTTACGTTTTTGGTCAGCGTCAGCATTTGCTTCCGCTTCTTGTACCATACGATCTACTTCTTCATCAGAAAGACCTGAAGAAGATTGGATTGTAATAGTTTGCTCTTTGCTTGTTCCTAAGTCTTTTGCACGTACGTTAACGATACCGTTCGCATCAATATCGAATGTTACTTCGATTTGTGGAATACCACGTGGTGCTGGTGGAAGGTCTGTTAATTGGAAACGACCTAATGTTTTGTTGTCAGCTGACATTGGACGCTCACCTTGTAATACGTGAATGTCTACTGCCGGTTGGTTATCAGCAGCTGTTGAGAATACTTGTGACTTACTTGTTGGAATTGTAGTGTTACGCTCGATTAATTTCGTGAACACACCACCCATAGTTTCAATACCTAAAGAAAGTGGAGTTACGTCTAATAATAGTACGCCTTCTACATCACCAGTAAGTACGCCACCTTGAACTGCAGCACCTAATGCTACAACTTCATCAGGGTTTACACCTTTATATGGTTCTTTACCAGTTTCACGTTTAATAGCTTCTTGTACAGCTGGGATACGAGTAGATCCACCAACAAGGATAACTTTATCTAATTCGCTTGGAGCAAAACCAGCGTCTTTTAATGCACGACGAGTTGGCTCTAACGTTCTTTCAACAAGACCTGCTGAAATCTCTTCGAATTTCGCTCTTGTTAACGTTAATTCTAAGTGTAATGGACCAGCAGCTCCAGCACTAATGAATGGTAATGAAATTTGTGTTTGTGTTACGCCAGAAAGATCTTTTTTCGCTTTTTCAGCTGCATCTTTCAAACGTTGAAGTGCCATTTTATCTTGGCTTAAATCAATGTTATTTTCTTTTTTGAACTCAGCTACTAAGTGGTCAATAATAACTTGGTCAAAGTCATCTCCACCAAGACGGTTGTCACCAGCAGTTGAAATAACTTCGAATGTTCCATCTGCTAACTCAAGGATAGATACGTCAAATGTACCGCCACCTAAGTCATATACTAAGATTTTTTGCTCTTCATCTTGTTTTTCTAAACCGTAAGCAAGCGCTGCTGCTGTTGGTTCGTTAATGATACGCTCAACTTCTAAACCAGCGATACGACCAGCATCTTTTGTTGCTTGACGTTCTGCATCGTTGAAGTATGCAGGTACTGTAATAACAGCTTTCGTTACTGTTTCACCTAAGTATGCTTCAGCAGAAGCTTTTAAGTTTTGTAAAATGATTGCAGAAATTTCTTGAGGTGTATAATCTTTACCTTCAACTTCTACTTTGTAGTCTGTACCCATATGACGTTTAACAGACATGATTGTATTTGGGTTTGTAATTGCTTGACGCTTTGCAACTTCCCCAACTTGACGCTCTTCATTTTTGAAAGCTACAACAGAAGGTGTTGTACGGTTTCCTTCTGGATTTGGGATAACCTTTGGTTCTCCACCTTCCATAACAGCTACACAAGAGTTTGTTGTACCTAAGTCAATACCGATAATTTTACTCATGGCGAATCCTCCTACTTTTATGTAAATTATTGATTTACTTTTACCATTGATGGGCGAATCACACGGTCTTTTAGTTTATAACCTTTTTGGAATTCTTCAACTACCGCGTTTGATTCAAATTCACTATCTTCCACTTGCATAATAGCTTGGTGTTCATTAGGATCAAACTGTTTACCAACAGCTTCAATCGCTTCAACGCCTTCTTTAGTCAACGCTTCTAGCAATTGACGATGCACCATTTCCATACCTTGTAACAAGGATTTCGTTTGCTCATCAGTTGCTTCCACTTGCATCGCTCTTTCAAAATTATCAAGAGCTGGCAAAATATCTGAAACTAGACTTTGTGCTCTATATTTTTCAGCAGCCTGTTTATCCATTTGGACACGACGCTTATAATTTTCAAAATCAGCTTGTAGACGTAATGTGCGACCTTCCGTTTCCGTTAGCTTCGCTTGTAACTCATCTACTTTTTCTTGTAAAAGAGCAGCCTCACTTTTTTCTTCTACAGTTTTTTCACTGTTTTCTGTCGTGACAGCTTCTTCAACTTGCGCTTCTTTTACTTCTTCTACCACTTGTTCGTTACGCTCTTCCACAATATTCACCTCCTTAAAAGGTATTAGGTATTATGCTGAACACAATTCCTTAAGCATTATATATTACACACAGCAATGAAAATTTCATTACTTGAGCGAATGTATTACTCTCATTTACTTTTTAAGTCCATCAGTAAATTGTCTCGTAAATAACTGTAACAAACTAATTACCCGAGAGTATTGCATTCTTGTCGGACCTAAAATAGCAATTGTTCCAAGCTGTTCTTCTCCAATCGAATATGTTGCAGAAATTAAACTACAATCTTCCATGGCCGTCGCAGAGTTTTCCCTACCAATGTTCACTTGAATACCTACTTGTTTATGACGCAAAATGTCATAAAACTCGGCTTCATTATCAATCATCGTCAGCAAGGATCTTACTTTGTGAATGTCATGGAACTCTGGTTGCGAGAGCATATTTGCTTTGCCTCCAAAGTATATCTTTTCCGATAAAGGAACTTGAAATGTACCATCTAACATTTTTATTGCACTATCGTAATTATGAACATATCCACGTAAAACTGTAACAATCTCTTTAAAGATTTTGTTATGCAGTTCTGCCATTGGTACACCCGACAGCTTTTCATTTAAAATATTAACCATTTTTTCTAAATCTGATAAATCAACAGATTCCGGAACGGTAATCGTTTTGCTTTGTACATGCCCTGTATCAGTTACAATAATAGCGACTGCAGTTTGACGATCAAGCGGTACAATTTGTACGTTTTTAAGTTTATTTGTGCTTAACTTCGGTCCAAGAACAATGGCCGTATAATTCGTAAGCTCTGATAAAATTTGAGCCGATTGCTGTGCAATCTTTTCCGCTTCAAAAATTCTTTCAGCAAATAAATCTTTAATTTGTACAATTTCATCGTTCGGTAAGTTTTGCGGCGCTAAAAGATGGTCTACATAAAAACGATATCCTTTTTCAGAAGGAACACGTCCTGAAGAACTATGCGTTTTCTCAATAAATCCTAGTTCCTCTAAATCAGCCATTTCATTTCGAATAGTAGCTGAACTAAACGTAATTTCATCTTTCTTAGCCAACGTCCTCGACCCAACAGGTTGCGCTGATCCAATAAAGTCATCAATAATTGTTTGTAAAATTAAGAGCTGACGTTCCGTAAGCATCTCATCATCACCTCTGTTAGCACTCTTTGTCTTCGAGTGCTAAATCTATTAATAACTTACCAAAATTGACATTCAATTGTCAACGGAAACGTCACGAAATAATGAAACTTTTTCACGTTTATGGAACATTTAATTAGTCAATCAAAAATGATTGGAATACTTCATTCCCTAATAATTTTCCTTTTCGCGTTAAACGAACATATCCATCTTTCTCTTCAAGCAATCCTTGTTCTTGATTTTTTTGCAACTGCTTCGCGAAAACTTGATTCATCTCCATATTAAATTTCTTTTGAAACAATATTTTAGATACACCTTGTGTTTTTCGAAGTCCTAAGAACAACTCTTCTTCCATTCTTTCTTTCTCCGTCACCGCGTGAACATCTAAATACGGAAATCCAGTTTCATCGATTTTATTGAAATATTGCTTGAGCGGCCCTACATTTTGAATACGTTCTCCATTTACATAACTATGCGCTCCAGCTCCAAATCCATAATACTCCTCATTATTCCAGTATGTGAGATTGTGTCTACTTTCATTATCACCTTTTGAGAAATTGCTAATTTCATACTGGCTATAGCCGTGTTTCTCCATTTCATCCATTACCATTTCATACATTTTTGCTTCATGATCTTCACCTGGAAGTCTTAATTTCCCTTTATTCATTAAGTTATAAAACACAGTTTTCGGTTCCACAATTAATGAATATGCTGAGAAATGTTGTACACCAAGCGTAAAAGCAATGTCTAATGTTTCTTTTACATCTTCTATCGTCTGCCCTGGCAGAGCATAAATAATATCTACATTTATATTTTTAAAGCCCACTTCCTGCGCTTCTCTAATTGCTACAAATGCATCTTCCCTCGTATGCTTACGCCCAATTTTCTCAAGCAACTCATCCCGAAATGTTTGCACACCAAAACTAATTCGGTTCACTCCACCTTCTAGCAATACATTTAACTTCTCTTTTGGTAAATCACCTGGATTCGCTTCAAATGTTAATTCACAATTTGGAGCAAACGGACGTAAGCGACGGTTTATAATATCTAGTAACTTTTTTGTCTGTTCCATATTTAACGCTGTCGGAGTTCCTCCACCAACAAAAATCGTTTTCATACTATCAAACGGTACTTTTTGAACTGTATTTATTATTTCTTTCTCTAAATACTCTAAATATTGATCGACCGGTTGGCGTTCAATAAACACTTTATTAAAATCACAATAGTGACAAATATGCTGACAAAATGGAATATGAATATATGCAGCTTGAACCAAATATAACTCCTACCTTTCTAAAAAGAAAACCTCCGCACTCCGGAGGAATCTTCACTTCTCTAACGTATTACGAATTTGTTCCATTCGCATTTTTCCCCAATCATACATCATTTCAACGATCGGTAAAAGCGACATGCCTAATTCCGTCATATAATACTCTACTCGCGGAGGAATTTCTGGGTATACTGTTCGGTCAACAATCCCATCTTCCATTAACTCTTTTAATTGGTTCGACAAAACTTTATGAGAAATGCTTGGGAATAATCGTTGTAATTCACTAAAACGATGAGGCCCTTCCACACCAAGATGCCACAGTATCACAACTTTCCACTTCCCGCTAATAATAGAAAGCGTCAATTCCTTTTCACAATTAAAATTGCCATTTTGTATTTTTTCGTGAATATCTTTTCGAATATTTTCGGACATTAATAGTCTCCTAACTCTATATCAATCATTCATAAATATAGCCACCTCACTATTGTAAATGAGAGAAGCTACGTTGTCTAAAAAGTAATTATACATAAAAAAGAAGCCGTATAAACGACTTCTTTTTTTATCTCAATCCGCATGAAATAACAATCAATTATTAGTTGTCATCCATTTTCAGTACAGCCATGAATGCTTCTTGCGGTACTTCTACAGAACCAACAGACTTCATACGTTTTTTACCTTCTTTTTGCTTATCAAGAAGTTTACGCTTACGAGAAATGTCACCACCGTAACATTTCGCAAGTACGTTTTTACGCATCGCCTTAATTGTAGAACGTGCTACAACCTTGTTTCCGATAGTCGCCTGAATTGGTACTTCGAACTGTTGTCTTGGAATTAATTCTTTTAATTTCTCTACGATTACTTTACCACGATCATACGCTGAATCACGGTGTACGATAAATGATAGAGCATCGACTTGTTCGTTATTTAAAAGAATATCCATTTTCACAAGTTTCGATGGTTTGTAGCCAATTAACTCGTAGTCAAACGATGCATATCCTTTCGTATTTGATTTCAACTGATCGAAGAAGTCATATACGATTTCTGATAACGGGATTTCGTATGTTAGTGTAACACGTGTTTCATCTAAATATTGCATATCAATAAACGTTCCACGTTTACCTTGGCAAATTTCCATTACAGCTCCAACATAGTCATTCGGAACCATAATTGAAGCCTTCACAAACGGCTCTTCTACACGATCAATAGACTGTGGATCTGGCATATTAGATGGATTATCAACAATAACATCTTCACCGTTCGTTAAATAAACTTTATAAATAACGCTTGGTGCTGTTGTAATTAAATCGATTTTAAATTCACGTTCAATACGTTCTTGAATGATTTCCATGTGAAGAAGTCCTAAGAAACCACAACGGAAACCAAATCCTAGTGCTTGAGATGTTTCTGGTTCAAACTCAAGAGCAGAATCGTTTAACTCTAATTTTTCTAACGCATCACGTAAGTCGTTGTAACGTGCAGAATCGATTGGATATAAACCACAGAATACCATCGGGTTTAATTTACGATAACCTGCTAACGCCTCTGCAGCCGGACGTTTTGCATGTGTGATTGTATCACCTACGCGTGTATCACCTACGTTTTTAATAGATGCTGCTAAGAAACCTACATCACCTACTGTTAACTCGTCACGTTGCGTTGTTTTCGGTGTAAACACACCTACTTCTGTTACTTCAAATTCTTTTCCAGTTGCCATCATACGTACTTTATCGCCAACTTTTACCGTTCCATTTACAACACGGATATATGCAATTACACCGCGGTACGGGTCATATAAAGAATCGAAAATCATACATTGTAAAGGCTCTTCTGAATCCCCTGTTGGAGCTGGTACCTTTTCAACGATTTGTTCTAAAATATCTTCAATACCAATACCAGCTTTCGCTGAAGCAAGTACAGCTTCCGATGCATCTAAACCAATTACATCTTCTACCTCTTGACGTACACGTTCTGGGTCCGCACTTGGTAAGTCGATCTTATTAATAACTGGTAATATTTCTAAATTATTATCAAGCGCTAAATATACGTTCGCTAATGTTTGCGCCTCAATCCCTTGTGCTGCATCCACAACAAGAATCGCACCTTCACAAGCCGCTAAACTACGAGATACTTCGTACGTAAAGTCGACGTGTCCTGGAGTATCGATTAAGTGAAGAATATACTCTTCACCGTCTTTCGCTTTATACGTTAGTTGTACTGCATTTAATTTAATTGTAATACCGCGCTCACGCTCTAAATCCATAGAGTCAAGCAATTGAGCTTTCATTTCACGTTGTGTTAACGCGTTTGTTTTCTCTAAAATACGGTCTGCTAACGTTGATTTTCCGTGGTCAATATGAGCAATGATAGAGAAATTACGGATTTTGGACTGTCTTTTTGCTCTTTCTTCTTTGTTCATCTATGTTCTCAACTCCTAATAGTCTCGCCAATATACACTAGCACTGATTATATCAATAGAGCAGCAAAGATTCAATGAAAACTCGTGCTGCTTACAATACAAATCATTCTATCTATATCTTATGCGAACAAACCATAAGAGACAAACCTTTTTCAAATTTAAAAACGGCTGTCGTACAAAATGGTAAGACAACCGTTCTTCCTGCTACCCTTAACTAAAAATCTCTCTCACTTTCCCAACAACTATATCCGTTCCGAACTTTGTTACTTCATAAGTAGCACTTGCTATTGCCATACCAATTCCTTCTACAACATTAAAGCTTTTTAAGCTTTCTAATTGTTTTTGTTTTTCAGCAACGGAAAACGAACTTCCCAAAATTTCTGATTCAGCACCCGCACCCTCTGTTCCTGTCATATGAGCGATTTGTTCATACGACATTTGCTGATAACCTTTCATACTTTTCAAACCATGATTAGCAAGTGCCACCCCTGCTATTATCATAAGTAAACATAAGGCCGCACTACATATACATAAAAGCGAAAAACGGCTTAAACGATTATCGTCTCTTCCCATCAATGTGTATATGCTCCTGTATTATCTTGGTCAATTTGATGATGCAAGGCTGCATTTAAACCACTCGCTATTACATTCGCCATATCCTCTATGAAAGCATCCACTTCTTTCGGAGTCACCATTAAATTATGACCAAGAGGAGATAACACTTCATAAATTAATTTTCTCTTCTCTTCATCTTCCAGTGTACCTACAGCACCTAAAAACATATTCCGACTCTTTTCATCCGGCATATCTTCTTCTGTTAATTTTTTCTTTTCTCCAAATGTAAAACCGGCTGGCAACAAAGAACGGGAAGGTTTGTTTCCTTCTTTCATCTCCCGTCCAAAATGTTTCAAAATAAAATCAATTGTATCGCTTGTAATCGAAACTGCATCAACCACAGTCGGAACACCAATCGCGATAACAGGAATACCCAATGTCTCTTTACTAAGTTCCTTACGCTTATTCCCAACACCCGATCCAGGATGAATTCCCGTATCAGAAATTTGTATCGTACTATTTACTCGTTCAATAGAGCGGGCAGCTAATGCATCAATTGCAATGACAAAGTCTGGCTTCGTCTTCTCAATGATTCCATAAATGACATCGCTCGTTTCGATTCCTGTAATTCCCATTACCCCCGGCCGAATTGCACTAACAGGCCTAAACCCTTCTTCTACACTTTCAGGCTGCAATTGAAACAAATGTCTCGTTACTAATACATTTTCTACAACGATTGGTCCAAGCGCATCTGGCGTTACATTCCAATTCCCAAGACCAACAATTAAACAACTCGCTTCTTTCGTAACGCCAACCTCTTCTAAGAAATAAGAAAATTCTTTTGCAAAAATGCGCTCTACTTTTTGTTGCAGTTCCGTATCTTGTTGACGTATGCCTTGTACTTCAAGCGTTAAATAACTCCCAGGTTTTTTACCCATCGATTCAGAGGCAATTTCATCAATCGTTACTTTTGTAATGGTAATACCTTCTTCTTCCCTCTCTTTGACAATAACTCCTTGTATCCCTTTTTGCTCTTCTTGACTCTCTTGCAGCATTTCATGTGCCTCTACAGCAAGGTCCGTTCTAACACTATATTTACTTAAATCTAATGGTTCTTTCATCGTATCTCCTCCGTAATTCATAGTAAATATCGTTAGATTTCCCAAAGTTATATAAGGTCATTCTTTCCTTTACGTGAAATTTCATTGATATACTATTGCAATTCTCTTCACCGTTTGATAGAATATCACTTGTTCTATGTTAAGAATCGAGTCATTCGATTGCACCAGGGAGGTGAAAAGTATGGCAAACATCAAATCTGCTATCAAACGCGCTAAACTTAGCGAAGAGCGTCGTTCACATAACGCTTCTATCAAGTCTGACATGCGTTCTGCTGTTAAAACTGTAGAAGCTTTAGTTACTAATAACGATCTTGAAAATGCTAAAGAAGCTTTCAAAACTGCTTCTAAAAAACTTGACAAAGCAGCTCGTAAAGGTCTTATCCACCAAAACGCTGCAGCTCGTCAAAAATCTCGCTTAGCGAAACAAGTAAACGCGTAAGGCGTTTAAAAAACGATCCATTTGGATCGTTTTTTTATATACAAAAAGTTCACGTGCTAAGCACGTGAACTTTTTGTTTCATCACATATGATTTAACCGCATTAAGAAAAACTCAAGTACAAGTTTCTTATCCATTTTTCCAGTCTTCATACTATAATCAGCTTCCGCTAATTCTATAATCACTTTTTTTAATTCTTCAAAAGAGAAAAACTTCGTTTGATTCATCGCTAACTTTACACGATATGGATGCACACCAATATGAGACGCAATTTGATTTTGTCCATAACCACGTTGCTGTAACTCTTTCACTTGATAGAGCAAGCGGAATTGACTTACTAATAACGCAAGCAGTTTAATTGGTTCCTCTTGCTGCGTAAATAATCCATCCAAAATTTGCATCGCACCCGCGATATCTTTTTTTACCACTTTTTCTGTCAAAGCAAACACATTTTGTTCAACCGATTTTGGCACAAGCTCCCCAACGAGTTTCGGTGTAATCTCTCCGCCCATACCGACGTATAACGTTAACTTGTCCATTTCCTTCGCCAACATCGTTACATTACTTCCCACAAGCTCTAACAACAAACTAACAGCTGCATTATCTATATGCACATGCACTTCATCTGCACGAGCAACAATCCACTTCTGAACATCCTGCACTTGCATCGCATTCGCTTCTACTACATCCGCTGTTTTCTTTAATAGTTTTGTAATTTTTTTTCGTTCATCAAGTTTTTCGTAAGGCGCAACAAAAACAAGAATAGAAAATGGAGAAGGCTCCCCAATATATTCTTCTAAAATTTTTATATTTTGCTCTAATTTTTCTTTTTGTGAAGTTAAAAATAGTGGTGATTTTATTAATATCACTTTACGTTCCCCGAAAAAAGGAAGTGTACGTGCATCCTCAACCACATCTTCTAAATACGCTTCTTCTAAATCATATGTCACAACATTAAACTCGCGATCTTCCTCTTCAAGCGCTTCTGTTGTAATAAGCTTTATCGTTTCATTTATAAAAAACGCTTCCGTTCCATACAGTAAATACACTGGAGCAAACTGCTTCTTTTTAATCTTTTTATGTATATCACTCATACTTTTTCCTACTCCCTAACTTGGCAATATATATTTATACTAATGCCCTAGCTTTCGTTTTACAAGTACAAAGGAACAGGCTTTATGACCCGTTCCTTTATTTATATTAAACGCCACGCAATAAGCCCCGGGTTTCTTATTGGTGTGCGGTAATCACCTTCCCTTTATTATTCACAATAAAAATTCGAGTATAAGTGCCAACTGTTAACATGCTTGGAAACAAAAAACTCGCGTTCCTTAATGATCTAAAGTAGTAAAAACGCTCGATTTCTCTTCACATGGAAATTGTAGATTTTTTTCTGACAATATTTTATACTAAAGTGGAATGTTGGGGAGGGATTCTAAATGAATGATTTTGAACAGAACGTTCAAAGTAAACGCAATGACGCTATTGATTCAGGGGTAGGATTTATCGTCTCATTTGGTTTTTTCGCAACACTTTTCATCATTGCAACTGTTATTAAATTTATCGGTTCTTAAAGACTGCTGCTTACTGGCAGTCTTCTTTTTTATCTATCATGTGTTTCATCATATGTGATTTTGCTACGAAAGGTTCCGTGTTCCACTTTAAAAACATAGGAAATAGCGCCTTGCTTATCCGTACGCCATATTTCAATCCCCATCTTCTCCAAACGCTCTATCACTTCCTTATGAGGATGCCCATACCTATTACGCTCACCGACAGAAATAATCGCTACATCAGGCTGTACAGCGCTCAAAAAAGGCACTATAGATGACGTATTACTCCCATGATGAGCAACCTTTAAAACATCCGCCCGTAAATCTGGATACGTAGCTATTAAAAATTTCTCTCCTTCTTCTTCTAAATCACCTGTAAACAGCCACGTTGCCCCTCCTAATTTTGCCCATATTACAATTGAAGCATTATTTTCACTTCTCGCTTTTCCTGTTGGAGCTAACACAAAAAATTCCGCTTCATTTACGCTCCAACTCTCTCCTTCCCCCACTTCACTTATTTTCACTTCCTTTTCTAATGCCTGTTTCTTTAATACTTTTTCTAATACCGCATCTTGTTCTTTTCGGCCAAATACAACTTCTTTTACGGTTATATTTGATAATAACTCTTGCGCAGCACCTATATGATCCGCATCTCCATGCGTTACAATTAATTTATCAATTGTTTTAATCCCTTCCTTTTGTAAATAAGGGATTAAAATATCATTTCCAACAGAAAATTCATGCTTTTTCCGTTGCCATTCTTCCTTATTTGCACGCATTGTGCCACCAGTATCAATGAGGTAAATCTCTTTATCGTACGGGAGGCGAATTAAAATTGCGTCTCCCTGTCCAACATCAAGAAATGTAACACTCCCACTTTCTCGAAAATACGGATATACATAATGACATGTACAAACGAAAAAAAATATACCCGAAGCTACGAACATAATTTTCTTCGACACCCGCCTTTCCCAAACCATCAATATACTAACAATACTCGCGTAATATAGAGCTACAAGAAGTATAGGTGTTTGCCCGAAAACAAGGCGGATAAACGGTAAATTTTCACAATAACTTAGAAAATCATTAGAAAGATTCAAACCTATTGATAGTACATTCGCAAGTCCTTTTGCAAGAAACGGGACGATCGGTATACATACCAAAACGATAATACTACACGGCAATACAATAAGAGATAAAAACGGAACGTATAGGATATTAAGAAAAATACTATATGGAGAAAAATAACCGAAGTGATATAACAAAATCGGAGTACTAACGAGTTGTGAGATAAAAGAAATATAAATGGAATTTCGGATTACTCCATTGCTACTATCTAGTAAAAGCGGGGCTGACAAAAGCAAGGCGAAACTACCAACGAACGAAAACTGAAAGCCAATATTAAAAACAAGATACGGATCAAATATAAGCATACATATAGCTGTAACGCTTAAAGCATCTAAGCTAGATAAACGAATAGAACATATGAAAGCAATCAACATCAAAACTCCTGTTATAGAAGCTCTTATAACAGACGGTGATGCTCCTGCTAAAATCATATATAGAGGAATGCAAAAGATAAGACATACTGTCGCTATCTCCCTCGTCACACCACTTCTTAGCAAAATAAAATACACAATTACCATTAACAATACGATATGCGATCCTGAAATCGCCAACAAATGTACAAGACCAAATTGCTGATATTGCTCTTCAACTTCAAATGTCATTTGTTGTCTATCACCAAATACTAATGCATTCATAAAAGCACCTGATTGCTCCGGAAACATTTCTGTAACGCCCGAGATTGCTTGCTGTCTCAAAAGAAGAATCCATTGCACGAGTGACAACGATGTTTTTTGGCATTCAGAAATATGTATAGCCTCCAATATGAAATGAATATTTTGCTTATACAAATAATCACGATAATTAAAACCATGAAAGTTCCGAGCTATTGGTGGTTCTTTCCTCTCACCTTCGAATACACATGATACTCCTGCATGTAATTGTCGCAGTTGTTTCTTTTCCAAGGCCGATTTAATTTTGTAACTTAACTGCACTATATTTTTATTCTGATCTTCAACTTGAAATGTTAGGCGATCCCCGTTAATAAGAGGTGTATTTTGTATTAGCCCCCTTGTAACTTCGTAAGACTCTCCTAGAGGCTTGTTTTGCCCTTGAATATACGTAGTGTACATAGCGCCACTAAAACACGCTAACATACAAAAAAAGAAGGTTTTACGCGAAGTACGGTATAAACAATAGAAAACATACAAAACGAGACAACACAGCAATAAAACTGAAGTGGAAAAGGCAATTGCAATCCCTATGATAAATGAGATTGCAACATAACCCCATTGTCCATACAACTATACTCACTCCTTATAGCATCATTTTTGCTTTCGTGAATACATGCTGTAATTCTTCCATTGATAAGTTTTCTTTTTCTAAAGATGCAAATAGTTCTTTTAACTCCATATGACGCTTTTGATCCTCTAATGCTGCAATATTATATTCTAGCGGAACGTGTTTCACTGTTACATCCGCTTTTTCAAATAACTCTACGGCATATGGATGATTTTTATAATCCTGCGCATAATAAACTGCTGTAATACCACTTTGAATAATCGCCTTACAGCATTGTAAACAAGGGAAATGCGTAACATAAATTTCCGCTTCCTCCGTTTTCACACCGAATTTTGCACACTGTAATAAAGCATTCATTTCTGCGTGAATTGTACGAACACAATGATTATCAATAACGTAACATCCATCATCTATACAATGTACGCCACCTTTAATTGAACCATTATATCCACCAGCAATAATTCGTTTATCACGAACGATTGTCGCTCCTACTGCAAGCCTTGTACATGTACTACGTAAAGATAGCAGATGGCTTTGCGTCATAAAATATTGATCCCATGAAATTCGTTCCATATTTTTCACCTACTTTTTTGTCTACTTGTAGTGTAGCGAATGAAGAAAAACTTCGTCAATCTTTTACGGAATAATAATTTGATCTTTTATTCTTTCCAATGACTTCACACCGATCCCATCAATCTCCAACAAATCTTCTATTTTCTGAAAAGGACCATGTTCTTCTCGATATTTCAAAATACTTTCTGCTTTCCGAGAACCAATGCCTGTAATTTTTTCAAGTTGTTCTTTAGAAGCTGCATTTATTTGAACTTTCCCCTCCCCCTTTGCAATAGCAGCTACCTCTTGCACTTGTTCGTTTTCATTCGGTACATAAAGGATCATTTGGTCTTGTACCATTTGTGCTAAATTTACCTTCTTCCTATCTGCCTCAGGTAAAAAACCACCTGCCTTTTCAATAGCATCCTTGACCCGGTCCCCTTCTTTCATTTCATACACCCCCTCTTTAACAACAGCCCCTTTCATATCAATTACAATTATTTTTTTCTGCTGCTTTGTATCCGATATTTTCGGTTTACTTTTCTTCTCTAGCTCTTTCGCTTGAACATCCGTTGCAATGACCGTTCGCTCTGTATGCTGGTTCGTTTTCCAAAAAAGAAGAAAAAGTACAGTTCCAATAATAGCTACTAATCCTAACCATTTCTTTGGAAAATCCCACATCATTTTACACCTCTAATCATAAATTTATAACATCATTCATATTGTTTAGGAGAAAGCTGTTACGAAGGAGGGATGAAACATTGAACATAGGAATTATAGGGACAGGGAACATGGGGAATATACTAATCGACGCATTTTTAGAAACCCGTGCTGTCAAACCTTCGTGCCTTACAATGATTAATCGAACGCCCGCCAAAGCATATCATATAAAGGAAAAACACCCTTCTGTTCATATCGCCAAAACTAT
Organism: Bacillus sp. AY18-3; assembly: GCF_008042305.1. NCBI lineage: Bacteria > Bacillati > Bacillota > Bacilli > Caryophanales > Bacillaceae > Bacillus > Bacillus sp. AY18-3. The sequence goes on from NZ_QKQR01000027.1 coordinate 66,124, forward strand.
CGATGAGGTAATCGAACGATCACATCTTATTTTTATTTGCGTAAAGCCGATAGATATATACCCGATCCTACAAAAATACGCTGAACATTTTTCTGATGAAAAGTGCTTAGTTTCTATCACAAGTCCAATATCTCCGTCACAATTAGAGACGCTTGTACCTTGCCACATTGCACGTATCATTCCGAGCATTACAAACCGCGCCCTGTCTGGCGCATCACTATTTACATTTGGAAGTAAATGCTCTGAAGAGTGGCAACAAAAGCTATTTCGCCTATTCAAAAACATTTCTACTCCTCTTATGATAGAAGAAGATATAACGCGCGTTTCATCTGATATAGCAAGCTGCGGCCCTGCATTCTTTAGTTATTTATTACAATGTTTCATTAACGCTGCTGTAGATAAAACAAATATTACACATGAAGAAGCCACTACTTTAGTAAGTGAAATGGTCGTTGGAATGGGGAAACTACTTGAAAAAGAGATTTTCACATTGCCTACTTTACAAGAAAAAGTATGTGTTAAAGGCGGCGTTACAGGAGAAGGCATTCGTGTTTTAGAAGAACATGTTGGGGATATGTTTCATAAATTAATTGAGCGGACACACGAGAAATTTGATGAAGATTTAAAATGCGTCGATCAGCAATTCAATAAACACACATAATAAATACGTCATCGTCATTCCAAATCCTTTTTATAAATACTTACTTTTTTACATTACATTTTCACCTAAACTAGTATTTTCACACTTCACGTATATCATCTTCTTATTATGCTAGAACTAAAATTACAACTTCTTTACAAAACAAAAGCAACCTTCTCGGTTGCTTTTGTTTTATCCGTTTTTCTTCGCCATGAAGAAAATACGCTCTGTTTGTTCTGTAACTTCAAGTCGCTCAAAATCACCAGTGACGCGAAGCACGGTAAAACCAGCTTCTTCAAGCCATGTCGTTAACTCTTCGACCTGATATGCACGTTGCACGTGACATTCGTCAAAACGATGGTACACATCTTCTTCTGGGTCTTGAACAAAGAATGTTAAATCATGTTCTACACTATTTGATTCTTCACCAGGGAAGCAATTCCAAATAAGAGATATTTCTTCTCCATTCACTGTGTATGTTTCATTTTGAAATACATGATGTATTTTATATAAAGAATGTACATCAAATAAAAACAAACCATCTTGACGTAAATGGTGAAACACTCTTCGAAATGTTTCTTGCACTCCATCTTCTTGCAATACATAGTTTAATGAATCACAAAAGATCGTTACACAGTCAAACTCACCTGGAACGTCAAGCTCTCGCATGTCTTGTTGGTAAAAAGGAATAAAGTATCCTTCTCCGCCTAGTTTTTGCTGAGCGACCGTTAACATCTCTTCTGAAAGATCGACACCGATTAAATCGTAACCCTTTTGTACAAGCGGAAGTGTTACATTACCAGTACCGCATGCTACATCAAGAATCTTCGCCTCTTTCATATCCGCTTGCTGTAAACTCTCCTCTGTGAATTCCACCCATTTATCATAAGGAACATCATTCATTAGTTCGTCGTACAACAATGCAAATTGTTCGTATTTCATTGGTCTAGCTCGTCTGTAATATCCTCACGTGGCACATCGCCCCAAAGACGCTCTAAATTATAGTGATTACGCTCATCTTTATGGAATACATGAGCAACTACATCTCCAAGGTCAACTAGTACCCAGCGTGCTTCGTCAAAACCTTCCATACGTTGTACGTCGATTTCAAACTCATGTGCTTTTGATTTAATTTCACGCGCAATTGCTTGCACTTGCTTATCTGAGTTACCGTGACAAATAATGAAATAATCTGCAATTGGTGAAATACCTTGCATATTTAGGACAACCATATCTTCTGCTCTCTTATCATCAGCCGCTTTTGCTGCTAATACTAATAAATCTTTATCTTTCATTTACTAATTTCCTCCTTGATAACTGCGTTGTATGTTTGGAATGTTAATGGATAAATCGTTTGATTTTTTTCCATTAAAAATTGAATTGTTCGCTTTAACGCAAATAATAAAGCTTGATTTATATCCTTATATGCGAGTTTACGAGCTTCCTCCACCCCTGGAAACTTTCGCCCAGGCTCAATGTAATCAGCTACATAAATTACTTTATCTAACATCGTCATTTTCTCATGACCACTTGTATGATATGTAATAGCTTGCAGGATTTCAGGATCCGTAATGCCTACTTCTTTTTCTACTAAGTATGCCCCAACAGGTGCATGCCATAACTCTTTGTTATAACAAAGTAAATCTTTCGGCAAATCTTCACTTTTAATAATCTCTTCCATCTCAGAAATCGCTCTACACTTCGCATAATCATGGAATATAGCTGCAACTTCAGCCTTTTTTTCATCCACACCGTATAACTTAGCAAGTTCAATTGCTGTCTCCATTACACCTATTGTGTGTATATAACGTTTTTCATGCATTTGTTGTTTGACAATATGAAGTGCTTTCTCACGATTCATACAACCCATTCCTCTCGATATACACCTGTACTTTTTCGGGAAGTAAATATTTACATGTTCTCTTCTCTTTATATCTCTCACGCAATAAAGATGAAGAAACTGCAAACTCCGGAATTTCCACAGTGGTGATAGGATAAGGCGTACGCAATGTATAACCAGGTCTTGCAACCCCAACAAACGTCACAAGATCGAGTAACGCTTCAATGTTATACCACTTCGGTAAATACTCAACCATATCTCCACCAATAATAAAGTGAAACTGCACATCCGGATACTTCTTCGTCAATTGTAACATAGTGTCATACGTATAAGATGGGCCCTTTCTGCTTAGCTCTTCTAAACAAATAGAAAAATGTTCCTCCGCCTCAGTCGCAAGCTCTAACATTTGTAAGCGATTTTCTACACTTGTAATATTCCGTCCTTGTTTATGTGGTGGAATTTGGTTCGGTAAGAACCATACTTCTTCTAAATTCAAAGCGTGATATACTTCATTTGCAATTAGCAAATGCCCATAATGTGGCGGATCAAATGTACCGCCAATGATGCCAATTTTTCTCAAAAGAAACGCCCCTTCCTTTTACCTACAGTAACTCTCTTCATTCCTATCCGAAGAGAGTTCACTGTTAATAAAAGTTCAATTGGTTTCGCTCTCTACATCATTACGCACTAACGATAAAAAATAGCATATGCTATTCTTTTGATCGCGGAAGTTTAATTTGTTTATTTTCTCTAGATTCTTTGTATAAAACGATTGTACTTCCAATTACTTGAACGATTTCAGCACGTGCGCCTTTTGCAAGTTCTTCTGCAACTTCACGACGATCGAATTCACAGTTTTGTAGCACACTTACTTTAAATAGTTCACGAACTTCTAAAGTATCTGCGATTTGTTTAATCATATTTTCATTTACTCCGCCTTTTCCTACTTGAAAAATTGGTGTTAAATGATGTGCTTGTGCACGTAAAAATCTTTTTTGTTTTCCTGTTAACATATATGTTAGCCTCCAAGCTTTCTTATAACTAATTGTTTCATTCTATCGATATTCGGTACACGCCCTGTCCACATTTCAAATGCAAGTGCACCTTGATAGACAAACATATCAATACCATTTTGAATCATTGCACCTTGCTCTTTTGCCTCACATAAAATTTTCGTTTCAAATGGATTATAAATTATATCTGATACAATCGTCCCTTTTTTTAACGAAGAAATTTGTAATGGCGTATATTCGACGCGTGGATGCATACCTATCGTTGTCGTCTGAATGATAATATCATAATTTCCTTGTTCTTCTGTTGCTTTTTCTAGCGATAAAGCAACAGAATTAACAGTAGCCGTACATGCAGCAATAAGTTCTTTCGCCTTATCTGCTGTACGATTAGCTACATCAATCTCTTTCACACCTACATCAGCAAGAGAAAAATAAATAGCTCGACTAGCACCACCTGCGCCAAGCAATAAAATACGTTTCTCCTGAAGTGGTTCACTACTAATTGACTGCAGCGCTCGGACAAAACCAATTCCATCTGTATTGTAGCCAATCAATTTTCCATCCTTATGAACCACTGTATTTACTGCACCAATTTGTTTTGCTAGCGGGTCAATCTCATCCAAATAATCCATAATAGCAACTTTGTGCGGCGTTGTTACATTAAATCCTGAAATACCTAATGCTTTTAAACCTCTTACTGCTTCCCCTAGCACTTCCTCTTTAACAAGAAATGCATGATAATGGGCATCCATATTCAAGTGTTCAAATGCATCGTTATGCATAACTGGCGATAATGAATGTCCAATTGGATTTCCGATTACACCATATAATTGTTTCATAAATCCCTCTCCATATTAAATTAAAGATTTACGTAGCGAAACACTTACTCCTTTTGGTACGTGTGCAACAATTTTTGCTCCCGATTCGTTTACCGTAACCCATCCTAATCCAGAGAATACAACATCCGTTTTTGGTTCACGAATATTAAATTCGTATTTCACTAACTCTGGCATATTTTCTAATTCTTCTGGTGTTGGCGGGCTTAGTAAATCCCCAGCATGATTTTTATACAATTCATCTGCTTTCTCAAGCTTTGTACGATGGATTGTTAAACGATTCGAGAAGTGACAAGTAAATGCACGACGACCACCACTTACATAATCAAAACGTGCCAATCCACTGAAGAATAGTGTTTGTTCTTCATTTAATTGGAACACCATTGGCTTAATTTCTTTTGTTGGTGTAATAAGCTTTAAGCTTTCTTTTCCAACATAATGAGCCATTTGATGGTGGTTAATAATACCTGGCGTATCATATAAAGAAGATTCTTCGTCTAACGGAATATCAATTAAATCAAGTGTTGTTCCTGGGAAATGAGATGTTGTAATTACATTTTCAGTCTCATCACTAAATTCTTTAATCATACGATTAATAAATGTTGATTTTCCTACATTCGTACATCCAACAACGTAAACATCTTTTCCGCCGCGGTAATACTCAATAGCATCTGCCAACTCAGCAATCCCTTGTCCCTTTGCTGCACTAATTAAAAAGACATCTTCTGGCTTTAATCCTAGCTGCTTTGCACTATAGCGCATCCAATGCTTTACTTTATCATGTTTTACTGACTTAGGAATTAAATCAGCTTTATTTCCAACAAGTAATACTTTATTATTTCCCACGAAACGATGTAGGCCAGGTAACCAGCTACCATTAAAATCAAAAATATCTACAATTTTAACTACTAACGCATCCGATTTTCCAATTCCATTTAGAATACGTAGGAAGTCATCATCTGTTAATGATACATCTTGAATTTCGTTATAATGTTTCAAGCGAAAACAGCGTTGACAAATTACTTGTTCTTTCTCTAAAGATGAGGTAGGAGCATATCCCACTTCGTTTTTATCTTCTGTTTGAATTTCTACACCGCAACCAATACACTTAATTGTTTCAGTCAAACTTTATTCCTCCCAGTTAATTAAACCTTTTTTCTTCATATTTCTCATAATTCTTCGTTCAATTTTTCGATTAAAGCGCGTTACTAATCCGTCCGTTTGTGCTACCGGTACAACTAAAATTGTATGAAGTCCCACTCGGTTTCCACCTAAAACATCCGTTAGTAACTGATCTCCAATTACTACAACTTCATCTGGTTGCAGGTGCATCTCTTGTATCGCACGCTTAAACGCGCGAACAAATGGTTTACGCGCACTATGAATAAATGGAATACCTAATGGATCAGCAAAGTCTTTCACACGTTGCTCATTATTATTTGAAACGACCGTTACTTGAATACCTTGCTCTTTCATTTTCAAAAACCATTCTTCAAGTTGTGGCGTTGCATTTGGACGATCCCATTCAATTAACGTGTTATCTAAATCAGTAATGACACCTTTAATTCCACGTTTTTTCAAATCTTCTGGTTGAACATGATATACATTTTTCACATATTCATTTGGTAAAAATAGCTTCAATTTCTTTCACCTCTTTGAGGAGTTTTCATAAAAATTTTTCGACAACATATTTCGATATATGACCTGTGGATAAAATTGTACACATTTTCCACATTAATTTTTCAGTCAATTTGGAATTTACTAACAATCTATACACATTTTATCCACCTAGGTATGTGGATAACCACTCGTTTGTGACTGTCATATTTTTTTGGTACATTAAATGCAACAACGAATCAATCCTTAAATTATTAGGAGGTGACTCACCTTGAAAACAAAATATATGGAACAGTTGTCTACTGAGTTACTCACTGAGTCTTATTATAAAGCAAAAGAACTAAAATTAAATCCCGACTTCATTTTACTTATAAAACAAGAAATGATTAGACGCTCATTAGAGGACAAGCTTGTCAAATCGTCTTGATTACATATAAAGTGAAATTTTAATGAGCTAACTTGTAAAAAGAGCCATCCTGCGATGGCTCTCGAATAAACAAGTACTCCCATCTAGGGAATTTCATCATTAAGCATCTTTGTCCATAACTCTTGCTTACAGTTATAAAATGTTTTCTTTACTTATGAGCCGAACGAGTAGCAATTTTTTTACCAAGACGAAGCTCTTGTCCACTCTTCAATTCCTGCACTACTTCTATCATATCTTTTTCAAACAATAACACAACTGTTGAGCCAAATGTAAAGTATGCCATTTCTTCACCTTTTTGAACAGTGTCTCTTTCATGCAACAGCTCAATACTATTAACAAACATAGCCCCTACTTTTACAAGTGCCATATGTTCACCGTCACTATTTACTTCTGTAACAGAGCGATAATTTTTTGACAATGGCTCTTTCCCATATTCCATACCAGCTGCATTTACCGGATATGACTTTCTACCAAGTACAAACCTTTCAGTCACAGAACCAGAAAGCGGACTATGAATACGATGATAATGACTTGGGCTTAAATAAATAACCATGTATGTACCACCTGCATATCGCTTTGCACGTTCTTCATTACCTAGCATATCCACGATTGAATAACGCTTACCTTTAATATCAAATGTTTTTGTGTCCTCAATAGGACCGTGATCAGCAAAAACACCATCAACAGGACTAACGATACTCGATGCATCTGTATCAACACTACGCTTTCCTTCTTTTAGCTTACGCGTAAATAATTCATGCAATGTTCTATATTCCTTCAAACCCTTTTCCATCTCATCTTGGTTAATTTGAAAAACTTTCGCATACGATGGAATAATGATAGAGCTCAAACGAGATTGTGCAAATTTACGTAATATATAAGAAGTAAAACGACCATTTGTAAGTTCGATCATAAGTCGATATAATGTACGTCGCAAATTGCGAAACCTCCTAATCAGTCTATAACTTTAGCTTCCCCTTCTTTTCCTTCTATATCATATGTAAAATTGGTTCTTATTCCCACATATCATATAGAACTGTTTCATTATACATGCGGAAAACTAAGTATGGTATTATTCTTAAATTGTTTAGCACCCTCTAATATTACAGATAGAATCCGTCATTTTCAACAGTGAACATAGATTTCTTCTGAACACAACTCTTTTTCTTTCCTTATTTACAAAAAGAAAAGCAGCCCATTTTAAAATATGGCTGCTTGCAATGTACATTATTCTTTCGCTTTTTTCTCTTTCTCAGCTCTTACAAATTCATGGAACATTTTCATTAAAGCGCGCTTTTCAATTCTTGATACGTAGCTTCTGGAAATACCAAGTGCCTTCGCAATCTCTCGTTGCGTTTTCTCCTTATCAAGCCCCAGTCCAAAACGCTTCACGATTACTTCTTTCTCTCGTTCGTCTAAAATATCGATATACTCTTTAATCTTTTCTAACTCCATACTAAGCTGAATCATATCAATTACATCTTCAGACTCTGATTTTAATATATCGATAAGCGATATTTCATTCCCCTCTTTATCTTGCCCGATTGGATCATGAAGTGAAACGTCTTTTTTCGTTTTTTTCAGTACACGTAAATGCATTAAAATTTCATTTTCAATACAGCGTGCTGCATACGTCGCAAGTTTTGTGCCTTTTCCTGCCGAATAGCTCTCGATCGCTTTAATGAGCCCAATTGTACCAATTGAAATTAAATCTTCTGCATCTTCCCCTGTGTTTTCAAATTTTTTAACGATATGAGCTACAAGCCGTAAATTATGTTCAATTAACAGATTTCTCGCTTGAGCATCACCTTGCTCCATTAACTCTAAGTACTTTCTCTCATCGTCTGATGATAACGGCTGCGGAAACGCATTATTCTTCACATAAGAAACAAAGACAAACACTTCTCGAACCATATATCCAATTGCGGCGAATAGACTCAAACCTTTCACCTCCGCCAAAATAGTGGTCTTTACTATGTGTATGTGGGCGTGAGGTTGTTTGTGTCTGTACTAAGCAAATATAGAACCCTTAACTTATTGGAGAACTAAATGAACCCTATCGCTTTAATTATATTTTCATTATATTATAATTTACAAAGTGCAAAAAATTAGAAAGAGGTGTTTTCATGCCATACTCCACTGTAAAAATCAGAAACTCTATCGTACTCATTTTATCACTCTTCCTACTTTCAGCCTGTGAACAACAAAATACAAATACACAAACTGATAACAACAAAAAGGAAACTGTGACAACAAAAGATAACACAAACACCGAAAACAAGAACAAACCCGAAGAACAGGAAAAAGCTAAAAATCAAACAAAAACTAAAAACCAAGCAATGCCTGAAGATCCAGTAAAACCTGAAGAACAGACAAAAATTAAAGAAAAACAAAACAACGCTGCAAATATAAACATAACAGCAAGCAAGGCTAAAGAAATCCTCATCCGAAAATTAGGAACATTAGATGAAAATGAAGTTACATACAATCTTCTACCTAGTGAAAGCTCGGCAAAAAATAAAATTAATAATAAACTGGGTACTGATTACTATACTTTCACGCCTCAATTTGATAATTATCGTGCTGATTTCACCTTTTCTGTTCATAAACAAACAGGAGAAATTATTGTTAATGGGAGTGACGGTAGCACATTAACTGAATCAGAATTTAAAAATACACAAGAAAATCAACAAGTTAATAAACAAACTGGGAAACAATCGAATGAACCAATAAACAAACCCGCCGATATTACTACATTCACAAGTGAGGATGCCATAAAAATCTTAGAAAAAACGATGGGACCTCAAACAGCTCAACTACACTATGGCGCCACAACTGAACCTATCGGAATAATCAACGGAATTAAACTATACGATGTTTTCTATGCACGTGGAGAGGGCGAGCGCCAACGCGTTTACAACTTTGCAGTAGGTTCGGATGGAAATATATATGATTGGTATGAAGCTCAAAAAGGCGTACTTAAAATCCACTAATATCTCTTATTCATATAACTAAAAGCCAATCGAGATTCTCGATTGGCTTTTCATAAAACTATTCACTCCAAATCTTTTCCCCCGTATGCGCATCAATATAACGAATTTCTCGACTACAATCGAAGGATTCTTTATAATTTTCATCCGTCGTTTGTTTATACAGTAGTTCGTAGTTCGTTTCCTCTACGTCATTTTCTAAAAACCATTCTAAATTAACTCGCATGGCCCCTCTGTATATTGCTAACGCTTTTTCCTTTTTTACTTTTGGTGTTGTTTCGTATGTAAGCAATTCTTTTATAAGGTTGCTAGACTCTCCGGAATAATGCACCACAGCCCCATTTCCCGCATTGATATTAACCATAAATTGCTTATACTCTGCCGGAATGCCATTCACATATACGGAAAAGGTAAATCTTTCAATCCCATCTTCTGCTTCTTCATGTTCTTCCCAAAGACGTAGATATTGTGTGACATCTGGAATAACTTGTTCCAAAAATTGAAGTGCTTTTTGTAAACATTCCTCTCTAGGAAATATTTGCTTTACTTCTTTATCGTCTGTCAGTTTTATAAAACCAGTTAATTCATTGGTAGATTTATCAACCGTAATGCCAATTAAATTATTATATTTTAACATCGGTAAATGCTTTTTAAAGAATTCATTCATTAAATATGGATTCTTTTCTTCTTTCTGTTTTTGTAATTCCTCTTTCGGAACAAATTTCATTCTTATTTCATCATCATTTTCCGTCTCAGCTACTTTTGTAAAATTTTCTTTATTCCATTCAAACAAATCGAATATATCGTCTGGCCGGCTACCTTTTTTCGGTTTTTCAACAGCTACAGTTGAAGGCAATTTATAATGATCGGGCCCAAATAAATCTTTACCTGTACTTACATTAATAAACGCATGACTAGGTTCTGGTTCATATACAAGATGGTACCCGGTTCCTTCTTCTCCACTTTCATATTTACATGAAGAGAATGTCAAATCTACAAATACAAGTCTCATATCTTGTCTAGCTTTTAAATTCTCTAAAACGATGTTCTTCTCAACAATTTCATTTGGCCATAGCGGTTTTTCTTGTATAGCTTTTTGTCCATTATAACGAAAATGCACAACATTACCTGAAGGATGAACTCGCACAACACACCCTGTATTCGGCAATGGATAGCCATTTACTTCTTGCATATAATTTACTTCTTTCCGACCACGCCTGTCGTCCTTAACCGTTACATATATATAAAATTCATATCCTTCTTTTGTATATTTTTTTAAGAATGCATTTGCAATCTCTCTTGCTTTATTCTCCCCTATTGCTTCCTTACCACTCGAACTCGAAAAATATTTTTTATCATCTATACTAAATTCGATTAAATTACCAGTATGTCTATTCAGCGTAATTTGTATCGTTCTCTCCTCATCCTCTTTATGTTCCCACCATAATAGATGATATGGGTCATCCACACCTTCTTGATCATCTACGACAAGCCTATAATCATCTGGAATATCAATCATATGAGCCACTTGCTCTTTTCTTTCTTTATCTTTTTGATTCATCATACCTCTCCTTCATTACAATTTAAGGTAATTATAACAAATAAAACTAAATGACTATAAACAAAAAAGACTAGAGATATCTCTAGTCTTCTACTTCGTCTCACGATGTAGCGTTACTCGCTTTAATCGTGGACAATATTTTTTTAGTTCGATGCGCTCTGGATTGTTTCGTTTATTTTTTTTAGAAATATAATTACGATCACCGCACTCTGTACAAGCCAATGTAATATTTACACGCATATGTAATTCTCCTTTCTTTCAAAGATCGCAAACTAAAACGTAATGATTACGATTTATATGTTATATAAGTTTATTCTATTTGTCAATTACAAAAAAAAGACAAAAATCTGAAACAATTAGTTCATACGAAATTCACACGAATCTATTACTATAAGAATTGTACATAGTGAATTTATTAACAATCACGTTTATTCATATAGAATCTTACTCGAAAGGAGTTGAAAGTATGAAAACTAAATATCGTTTTATGATCTCCTCATTTGCTGCTTGCGCTTATATGCTTTGGTATTTAGTATAATAACAACCTCACTTGTAAATAGGAAAAGGTGTGTATATAAATGGAATATAATCAATCAACAGTTAACTACTGGAAAGCTTTTGTACTACCATATACATTTGCTTTAGAAGAGTTAAAAACTAAATTTGAAATTATGAACCGGGAAGCTCAATTTTTAGAGGATTACAACCCGTTTGAACATATAAAAACAAGATTAAAACAACCTGAAAGTATTATTAAAAAACTTGAACGTAAAAATTTATTACCGACAGTTGAGAATGCGCAAACACATTTACAAGATATCATCGGCATTCGTATTACATGTTGCTTCGTAGAAGATATTTATCATTTAAAAGAAGTCATTCAAAAGCGTGAGGATATGGAAATCATAGAAGTAAAAGATTATATCGCTAATCCAAAGGGCAACGGATATAAAAGTTTACACATGATCATTAAGTATCCTTTATCACTGAATTCTGGTACAAAAGATGTATTTGCAGAAATCCAGTTACGTACACTTGCTATGGACTTTTGGGCAAGTTTAGAACATAAACTTTATTATAAATATGAGGGGAAAATACCTGAGTATTTAAAAGATGAACTACATGATGCAGCAATGAAAGCTGAAGATCTTGATAATAAAATGGCAACAATTCGCCAAGATATTGATGATATCGAAGCATGTTCAAATCAAATTCTATTACCACTATAAAAAGGTTCTCTCCAATGAGAACCTTTTTTATTTCGCTATTTACGGGCAGTAAGACTCCCTGATTAAAGTTTCACTTTATTTCTTCCCTATCGTGCGAACCTCTTCAATTTTCCAGCCATCTTCTTCTTTTCCAAGCGCATACTGTACATTTTTCTGAAGAGTGACCTCCCCATCTATTTCCTTTTCCTTTGTTTCAACTACAACATACCCTGCTTTACTAGCTTTCATGTCTATATGTTCCAATTCAATTTTCTTATTTCCCTTTTGAAAAGCGGCTTCTTTTTGTGTTTTTAAATCTTCAGCACTAGGCATCTTCTTTGAGAATAACTCCATATGTTCAGCAAGATTTTTTTCATTTGTCGTCCGTACAAATTTCTCCATAACATCTTGAATCGATTTCTCTTCTTCTTTCGTTATTTGTACCTTTTCCTCAGTTTTTATAATAGTAGATTTTTGTTCTATATGATTCTCCTTGGATTGACACCCGACTAGCAATACTACAACTATTAGAAGGGATCCTATTCCCATGAAAAAAGCCTTCATCTTTCCCATCTCCTAAAAAGAAAAGTGAGGCATTTCGCCTCACTTTCATTTATAATTAGCGTCTTCCTTTATTCGGATCGCCACCACCAACAATATCAAAGACACGTTTAGCGATATTTGTATTCTCTTGAACGCCAGAGAACAAGTATTTACCTGGGCCAAATGCATATACGTTTACATCTTCCCCTGTATGTCCACCTGTCGTCCATCCTGTAACCGAACGCTTATTGAAAATATCCTCAATCGCATTATCAATCTTTGTGACATCTTTTGAAGGAGCTATATCATTTACCGCTTTAATTTCTTCTGGTGTTAACTGTAAATCAATATATTTTTTCAATGTTTCTTCTACATTTGCACCTTTTGCAATCTCATTTGCCATGAAGTCTGGTGTGCGTTTTGCAGCTTTAATTGGATCTACTTTAAAGTTATACTCACCATTCGCACCTAAAGATAATCCGCCAGTAGCGTGGTCTGCCGTTGCAACGACTAACGTATTTTTATCTTTTTTCGCAAACTCAATCGCTGCTTTAAATGCTTTTTCAAAGTCTTCCATTTCACTCATTGCACCTACGATATCATTATCGTGTCCAGCCCAGTCGATTTGACTTCCTTCAACCATTAAGAAGAAACCATTTTTATTTTTGTTCAAACGCTTAATTGCTGCATTTGTCATTTCTTCTAATGAAGGTGTTTTATCGGTACGGTCAATCATTTTATCTAAACCGCCTGATGCAAATAAACCTAGAATTTGATCGTTTTTATCATTTAACAATTGATTTCGATCTGTTACGTAGCTATAACCAGATTTCTTGAATTCTTCTGTAAGATTGCGATCTTTTCTAACAAAGTTATTTACACCGCCGCCAAGCATAACGTCTACTTTATGCTTCCCTTTAATTTTCTCATCAAAATAATCATTTGCAATTGCGTCCATATTTTTACGACTAATGTCATGCGCACCGAAAGCCGCTGGTGTTGCATGTGTAATTTCAGAAGTAGCAACGAGTCCCGTTGATTTCCCTTTTTCTTTCGCTTGTTCAAGAACAGTTTTCACTTCTGCTTTATCATTATCAACTGCAATTGCTGCATTATATGTTTTAACTCCTGCTGACATAGCTGTTGCTGCAGATGCAGAGTCTGTAATATTTTCATGTTCATCTTCCGGATATGTCTTTTGCGTTCCTACAAGATGCTTATCAAATTCTGTAGATTCCATCTCAAAAGTTTTTGGATTATCTTTCATATAACGGTGAGCCGTCATATATGAAGGTCCCATACCATCCCCAATTAATACAATGACATTTTTAATCTTTGCATTGCTTCCGCTCTCATCTGCATTTACTTCACTAGAACGTGTAAAATTCCATGTTGCCACCGAAGTAACTGCTAACGACGCCACAACTGCAAATGGCCATGCTTTTTTCACAAACTTTTTCACTGTCTTGTCCCCCTAATTAGGTTATTCATTTCCCACTATCAAATTTAATAGAAGACTATTAAGAGAAAATTAGTTATATGTAATTTTTTTGTTAACTTATGTAAATATCAATTATAATTTGTATAAGTTTGTCCTTTCATAGCAACCTCCTTCCCCTTTACAATTAAAATATAAACAAGTTGGATTTCATGTAACGTAAATCTCTTATTTAACATTTTCAATCTACTTTTATGAAAATTAATAGAAATGTGGGGCGTATTTATGAAAACAATAAAGCTAGATGAATCTTTTATTTTTGATTTACTCGACCTTTGTAAAGCTATTGGATGGTTACAAGATAAAGAATTTATGAAAAAACAATTCGAAATGTATCTTTCTCTCGGCACACTTATCGGTTATATGCATGAAAATAAACTGATTGCAGCTGGAGGAGTATTTCCTTTTAAAGATAGTTTTTCTACTATTGGCATGTTAATCGTCCATCCTAATTTTCAAGGCCAAGGCATCGGACGTATTTTGCTAAATTGTTGCTTAGAGCACACTCATCCAAAACAACCAATTGCACTTATTGCAACAAAAGCTGGCGAGCCTCTTTATACATCATGCGAATTTCAAACAGTAACGACGATTCATCGTTTTGAAAAACAAACTACTAAGACACATATTGCTCATACACAACAAGTAAAAGAACCAGATCTTATATCACTTATTTTTCTCGATCAAATTACAACTGGAGCTAATCGTTCCTTACTTTACTCATCGCTATTACCAAGAGCCATACACTCTTTTAAAATTGAGAGAAATAACTGTATAGAAGCTTTTTCCTTATGTATACAAAAAGGTAATATATTATGCGTCACTCCACTTATCGCAAAACAAGAGAAGGATGCTATTCAATTATTCAAGAGAATCTGTGAATGTTGGAATGGCACAGTAAGGATTGATGTCCCACATTCACAATTTTCATTTCGTAAATTTCTTCAAACAGAAAATTTCCAAGAAACGCTCCTTTCACCTCTTATGATGAAAAATGGTAGCCAACTTCCTGGAAATCGTAATATGCTATTTGCTATGATAGACACAGCGTTATGTTAGAAAGGGGACACCTAATTGAAGCGATTTAGCTATTTTATGGTAGGTTGTCTTACTCTTACACTATTAGTAGGATGTAGTGCAGCAGAAAAGCCAGTAGAGCAAGTAAAACAAGTGAAAAATACACTTACAGCGAAACTAGCTACCGAGGAAAAAATGGTAGAAATAGATGGTCAAACCATTTACTTTAAAAAGATTGGTAATGAAAAACCACCTTTACTTATGATCCATGGATTTGGAGGATCGTCAGATGGTTTTCAAAAGATTTACTCAGACTTAGCAAAAGATCATACAATTATTTCTGTAGATGCTTTAGGATTCGGGCGCTCATCTAAGCCAATGGATTTTTACTATTCTTTCCCAACCCATGCAAATTTGTATTATAAATTAATGAAAAAACTAGGTTATGATTCGTTTGCAATACTAGGACACTCAATGGGCGGAGAAATTTCTCTTAATTTAACCTATTTATATCCTGAAGCCGTTACCCACCTTATTTTAACTGATGCTACAGGCGGTCCTCATACATTCGTTAATAAACAAGGTTCACCAAAACCACAGTTGTCGACTGATTTAAATACTGTTTCTACTATTGCAGATTATGATGAAAACAAAGTTAAATCCAAGCGTAATGATGAAGAGCATTACAATAAAATGAAATTATGGCCTAGACGTCTTCAAATCAATGCAAATGAAATTAAACAACCAACCTTAATTATATGGGGAAGAAATGATAGTAGCGTTTCTTGGAAAGAAGGAGAAACGTATCATCAATTCTTAAAAAATAGTACTTTCCATATTATCGAAAAAGGTTATCATGCACCATTTCGTCAAGAGCCACAAGAATTTGTAGGTTATGTAAAAGAATTCTTTAAGAACAATAAAGTTGAAAAATAACATAAGCGGGTATCTCATTTTGAGATACCCGCTTTCATATATTAAGCAGCTTGCTTTTGGCGCTTTTGAGTTTTTGATCCTAATACTTTCGGAATAACGAAACCATCTATTCCAAATTTACCAGCATTCATACCAGAGACTAGAACGAACATTGATAGGATAACCATTTCAGGATTTACACCAATTGACCCACTAAGCATATAGGAAAAGTTCATTACAAGACCGAAAAAGACCGCTGTTTTTGTTAAACAGCCTACAATTAAACCAATTCCGACTAAAATTTCTCCCCACGTTACAAGTGTATTAAATAGATCAACGTTTGGAATTGCGAAATCTTGTAAAAATGATGCCCACCAAGATTGAACAGCCGGTTGTGCTCCTTTAGATTTTTCAATTGCACCTTGTAAATAACCAGTTGCATCGAACCCTTTTCCTTGTAGTTTACCGATTCCAGCCATTAACCATGTATAACCAAGATACACTCGAATTACTGCCAACACAAAAGAAACTGCTTTGTTTTCTCTTAAAAATTGAATAACCATATCTTCCTCCTAAAGTTGTAATTAAGTTAGTTACAGATAATATAATATCATTAGTTACTTATTTTTAAAATGTTAATCATGAATAATTTGTGACATACATAAAAAACATTAAATACTAATATACAGTAACTTCTATTACCTGTAAAAACTTGAACATATCATACCATAGGTGATAATCATTTTCATTGAAGAAAATGTAAAAAAAATGTGAGTTAAGTGTGAAACGCATTTATTCAAATATAGAATAAATGCGTTTTCACTATTTATAGAATTGAAATGTACGTGTCTCCTCATCGATTAATTTCGCCTCTTGAAAAGCATCTTCTAACGTTTTTTCATGGCTAATAAGCCCATAAAATAAGCGTATTGTAAACATAAGTGCTGCATTCCCATCTACATAATCTATCGATCCAATATACGATTTCGCCCCACTATGTAAGAAAGATTCTGCTAGTTTTCGCTCCCCTAACGTACACCCGCTATTTACAATATGTGTATTATGCAATTTTGCATATTTATAAATTTCTGCTGCACCAAAGTATCCCCTCGGTTCATCTTGCTCATATATATCTTCACCTAACTCTTCCATGACAAACTTTCCTTCCTCACCATGAAAGCAAAAAATAACATACTTGATATCATTATATAAACCTTTTCCAGAAAGAATATTAATGAACTCTCTCGGTCTACCAATCCAGTATGTTACAACTTTTGCCCCAAAATATTCAAGCGATGCTCGGATTGATTGCGCCTCTAAATCCGAATTGAAACCAACTACTAATGCAACATTCAACATACACCCTCCATCCTATAATTAGATCTCATCAATCAGACTTTTAAAAGATACATCCATTTCATATATACCTGTTTCTTGCAAAAAATCAGATCTAGTTAAAACGACTTTCTGTACATATTGCCTATACGCTGTAATTGTCCCGTCGTGAGATACAATGCAAATTCTTTCAGCGCCTAGCTCATAGCACCAAAGAAGAAAATCATCTACTATTTGCTGAAAACGATTCTCTGAAATAGTATTTATACCTTCCGTCCATAACTGCTTATTTGTACTTTTCTCTATCGAAAAATGTGGAAATAAATTTGCTATCATTTCCTGATCTACTATGTCATCACATGGTAATGTTTTCGCTCCTTCTCGATAAGGAAAAATACGTGGGGATACATATGGATGGACGATTTTTTGACAAGCTACTTTCGCACTCCATATTGCCGCTGTTTGTAAAGTTCTACGTGTAGGACTAACAATTAATATATCCGTTTCTTGTAATGGCACATTGCATTGAAGTAATTTAGCCTGATTCTTTCCCTCATCCGTTAATGGCGGATGAAGCACTTGTAAACTTGACGGCAAATCCTTTGTATGTTCACCTTCTCCGTGCCGAACAAAGACAAGCTTCATATCCAGCCTCCTCTCTCTATGAAATCCTCTTACATATTTCTTCCCTATCTCATTCTTTATTCCTGCTATATGAAAAACTGGTATGTAAAAAACATTTGACACAATTAATTAAAAAACATTACAATTATAATATGTAAAATACTTTTTACAAGAGAGAGGTGAATCACAAATATGAAATGAATTATCGCCTTTATCGGAATGATCATATGGGGATACATAAATGGATTTTTTAATAGTGATAAAACTGCTAATCCTTGGATTACAGATGATGAACGTGAAACAAAAATTAAACAGAAAGCAATTATTGCAAGCTGGTCTGGTGTTTTCATGTTTTGTATCATTAACCTCTTAAACAAATGGTTAGGTTTAGGAACGAGTAATACATCACCTTACTTACCATCTTCTGTCGCAACTATTTTAAAAGAAAATGTAGAGTTACAAGTTTTACTTATGCTATTTATTACGTATGGCATATTTCACGTATACTATCGAAGAAAATTAAGCGCTTAACTTTTATCTCATGATTATCCTCCTAAATGGTTATAGTAATTAGGACGAAATGAAAGGAGCGATATAAAAATGAGTAACTCGAATGACTTTTTAGATACACTACATGAAAAACAAGCAAAAGATGAACAAAATAGAAAGCGTCAGGGAAACGGAAACCCCGCGAAAAAAAAGCCAAATAAAACACATAAATAACAATAAAAAACGTGCCTAAAATTATCTTTTAGGCAGTTTTTTTTATTCTTCTTTCACCGAGATAACATTTTCCCAGTTCCATTTCTCATAATACCATTCTGGTACATCTATATTTTCAATCCACTTCTTTTCCTGTTTTCCATCACTACTGGAAAGCCATACATTGGCTTTCTTACGGTCTGAACGTATCCATATCAATTGATTGTTCTTCTTCATAAAGATGGGATGATAGTCACCTTGCTTATGGGGTGGCTTTGTGATTTGATGTTGTTCGTCGCTTGTACTATCGATCTCATATAAGGATGGCAGTGGCCTTTTTTCTGGCGGAGTTTCTATCCCTGCCTCTTTTGCTCGTGAAACGATCATTACTTTATCGTTCTTCCATACAAAATCCCAATCGACATATCCTTTCGGCGTAAAGGTGTTCTGCTGAAGTGCCGGCAGCTCTTTTACTTTTAAATGTTTATTCTCTAACGCAACTCTTCCGCTTCCTTCAATATAAGCTAAAATATTCTTGGATGGCGCCCATTTGAACCATTGTGTGTTTAATAACATTTGATCTACTTTTTCAAATCGACTGCCATCTGCTCGAACTAAGCAAAGCGTATTACTATCAGCTGACCATGAAGCTGTCGGTACCGCTAAAAATGAAATCCACCTTTGATCTGGCGACCACTCAAACCCACTTGCAACTAGTGCTAAAAAATCATCATGTTCATTTGGTAATGCATACAAATGCTTCATTTTATGAGGATTCATATGTGCATCTTTTTGCACTTCATATAGCTGAGCTCCTGTCCATCCTGTTGGAAGTAAGTGTGCCTCAGAAGATACAAGAAACTTCTTTCCATCAGGATACCATGCATAATCACCTACACCAGCCGATACATTTTCAAAATCTGTATTCTTATTTTTGACATCAAACGTATATAATGTATTCATAAATACAAATGCAATTATATTCTCTTTCGGTGACCATTGATAATTCGATACTTCAGATTGCAATGGCCTAACTTTCTTTCCATCTTCCAGTTGGTACAACTCCAAGGTGTTTTGCTTCTTTCCTTTAGCATAGGCAAGCCATTCTCCATCATGGGACCATTTTGGCCCTGTTATGTACTCACCTTTTGTTATTTGTTTTTCTTTCCCATCAATTTTAATCCAAAGGTCATGATGACGAATAAAAGCAACCTTCACCCCATTATGTTCCGCACTAGTACTAAAAATTGAAGATAAAAAAATAAACAAAACCACACTACTACTCACGATAATTTTTTTCATACGTCCCTCCATTTTTCTTATAGCATTCCTCATATTCCGCTTACTATATGCTAATTTCGCTCCATATTAATTGCACAATTGTTGTGGATTTATACTCAGTAAGGATGTGCTTCCCCCCCCACTGTGTATGAGCCATTCGACATAATTCCAAAAAATTTCCCAAGAAATTTTTAATTCAAAGAGGATTGGTATGAATTATGTCGAAAGTATAGTTTATCCAACATTCGATTTCATATTTAAGAACAAAAATGTAAGATAATTTTTTCGGAATATTGGCACTTTTTACCAGGGGGAGTTTCAATGAAAAAAACTACATCTGCACTATTAAGTATGGCGCTTGTCTTTTCTAGTTTTGGAGCTTTAAGCGCGCATGCTGAATCGCTGCAAAAGGAGAAGCAATTTAGTCCACAGTTAAAAGCGAATATTGAGCAATGGGGAGAAAACAAAATCGCGCAAAATGTTGAAACAAAAACATCAAAAGAAATTTCAGTCATTGTAGAATTGCAACATGCTCCGCTCGCTTCACAAAGTAACATTCAGCATGCTCCAGATTTAAAAAATGGAAATGTGCAATCATACCATGCACAACTAAAAAAGGCGCAAGAGGATACAACAAAGAAAATTAAAGAAAAAGCACCAAAAGCAAAGATAAAAGAAACGTATAGCACGTTATTTTCTGGATTCTCTATTTCTATCCCAGGAGATCAAGTTGCTGCTTTAGCTTCTTTACCCGAAGTAAAAGCTGTTTATCCGAACTTAACATATAAATTGCATGAAACAGCAAAAAGCGCTACTAAAGAAGAAGCGCCAAATATTGGCGGACCGACAATCGGTGCACCTGAAGCATGGAATTTAAAAGATCCATCTGGCAAACCGCTTGATGGAAAAGGTATGAAAGTCGCTATTATTGATTCTGGCGTAGACTATACACACCCCGACTTACAAGCAAACTATATCGGTGGATACGATACAGTCGATGAGGATAACGATCCGATGGATGGTAACGTACACGGTACTCATGTAGCTGGTATTATTGCTGGTAACGGAAAAATTAAAGGCGTTGCTCCGAATGCTTCTATACTCGCTTACCGTGTCATGAACGATGGTGGAACTGGTACGACCGATGATATTATTCAAGGTATTGAGCGCGCTATTCAAGATGGTGCTGACGTTTTAAATTTATCTCTCGGTCAAGATTTGAATGTCCCTGATCAACCTGTAACAATGACGTTAGAACGCGCAGCAAAACTTGGTGTTACTGCAGTTGTTTCAAATGGAAATGATGGACCAAAACCTTGGTCTGTTGATGCTCCTGGTAACGCAAGTAGTGTCATCTCTGTTGGCGCATCGACTGTTTCTATTCCATTCCCAACATTCCAAGTAGCTGGTTCTAATAAATCTTACCAAGGATTACCGTTATCAAAAGCAGATTTCCAAGTAGGAAACGATGCTCAGCTTGTCTATGTTGGCTACGGTAATTCAGGTGATTACGCTAAACAAGATGTGAAAGGGAAGTTCGCCCTTGTTTTACAAGGAACTTCGAGCACGTTAGTAAAGGCAGAACAAGCGAAACAAGCTGGAGCTATCGGAGTGCTACTAATTTCTAATGAAAAAGAATTTAATATTATGCCTGAATATTTTGGCCGTGAAGAGATAGCTCTTCCAGTTATGCAACTATCAAGTACAAATGGCGAAGAATTGAAAAATTTAATTACAAAAAGAAAGAAAAATATAAAGATTGGACAACCGAACAAAACAGAACTTATTGGTAACTTCAGCTCAAGAGGACCATCACAAGGAAGTTGGCTCATAAAACCTGATGTTGTTGCACCTGGCGTACAAATTACTAGTACGGTACCAAGGGGTGGCTATGAATCTCACAACGGAACAAGTATGGCTGCGCCACAAGTAGCAGGAGCTGTTGCCTTACTACGTCAAATGCATCCTGATTGGACGACAGAACAATTGAAATCTACTCTTGCCAACACTGCAAAAACATTAAAAGATGTCAATGAAAATACATATCCTGTTATGGCACAAGGATCAGGTTTAATTAACATTCCGAAAGCAGCTCAAACGGATGCGTTAGTAAAACCGAACAATGTAAGTTTCGGTCTTATTAAACCGAATAGCGGCAAAGTGAAACTAACACAAAATATTACGTTACAAAATCTTTCTAACAAAAAGAAAAACTTTTCAACTCGTATTGAATTACTAGATACAAAAACAAAAATCCAAACTTCTTTCCCTTCTTCTATTAGTATGAAACCGAATAGTAATATTGAAAAACCTTTTACTATTACTGTAGATAGCTCCTTACCGCAAGGCGTATATACAGGGAATCTGTATGTAAAAGAGCAAGGGAAAACTGAAGAAATGCGTATTCCATTTACATTTAGTATCGATCCGAAAGAATACAAGCGTATTGATGGCCTTGAAATCGTTAATTCTACTTTCAGTCCAAATAATGACAAAATATTAGATGACAACCTAATCAATTACTATTTAGTTACACCAGTTGAAGATATAGCGTTTCATGCCAATTTAATCACGAAAGACCGTGTGACATATCAAGGTACGGTATATCAAGGTAAAAACGAAACACCAGGTTATAAATCTTTCAAATGGAATGGTACAAAAACTGATGGATCTCCTCTACCTGATGGCTTATACCAAATCGAAGCTGTCGCTTCTACCTCGGGTGGAGAAACAAAGCAAACAGGAGCTATATTTATCGACCGAACAGCCCCTAAGTTAACACACGAAATTGATCAAGAAAATCTTGTTATTAGAGGGAAAGTTGACGATATCCTACTAGATTGGATGACAGAATCTGGTTGGGTTGCACCTGGTATTCCAGTGAGAATGCAATATGAAATTAACGGCAATGGTGTGTGGGAAAGTGCGTTCCTGAATCCTTGGGAGAAAAGTTACGACATTTATTTCGATCGTAACCAATTACAAGAAGGAAAAAATACTATTCATATTGTAGCAACTGATGCAGCTGGAAATACATCTAATTTAAATGTTGATTTAGAAGTGAAATAAAGTGAAACTTTAATCAGCCCTCACTAATCGGACGTTTACGGACAGTAAAGCTTCCATCTAACTTCTTTGCTCCGGCCGAATTTTGAGGTAGGAGTTTTACTGCCCACAAATAGCGAGATAAAATTATTGTTGACAATCTTTTAAAAATAGTTTTATAATACGAAACATAGTTTAGTTGAACGAATTATATATCGGCTTTGAAGGAATACTAGTAGCGACTTATATCCCTGTCTCAGAGAACTGATGGTTGGTGCGAATCAGTACATATACAAGCGTGAATTACAATTCTGGAGCTTCTTTCCCGTAGTGCACATAATGCATGAAGAGAAAGACGGATCTTTCCGTTATCTTAAAGTGAGTGGTAAACAATTTTTCTGTTTACAATTAGGGTGGTACCGCGATTTTTATCGTCCCTATCGGATTTTCCGATAGGGGCTTTTTTGCGTCCTTCCCTTTTGCACAATTTCATATATACGCGTTGAAAGAATCGCAGTAATATCTTATATCCCTGTTACAGAGAGCTAATGGTCGGTGGAAATTAGCACATATATAAATATGAATTACAATTCTGGAGCTTCTTTTTCGTAGTGCTTGTACGCATGAAGGAAAAGACGGAGTTTTTCCGTTATCATTAATTGAGATGTAAGTATTTTTTCACTTACAAATAGGGTGGTACCGCGATTCTTTCGCCCCTATCGGATTTTCCGATAGGGGCTTTTTCTATTTCTCACAGAAACAAATGTTAAATAATTCCGAATCTTATGATAAAATTTTATAAGCGCTTACAATTTTGAAAGGTGGTGGTTTCAGCTATACCCAACCAATATTCAATTTTATAGAAAACAAGGAGGATGTCTAAATGACAAAGAAAACAGAAATTCCATCGCATTTAAAACCATTCGTATCCACGCAGCATTATGATCAATATACACCGGTGAATCACGCTGTTTGGCGTTACATTATGAGACAAAATCATAGTTTCTTAAAAGACGTTGCTCATCCAGCCTATGTGAACGGACTACAATCATCTGGTATAAATATAGATGCAATTCCAAAGGTAGAAGAAATGAATGACTGTTTAGCACCAAGCGGATGGGGAGCTGTAACAATTGATGGACTTATTCCCGGCGTAGCATTCTTTGATTTCCAAGGACACGGATTACTACCAATCGCAACAGATATTCGCAAAGTAGAAAATATCGAGTATACACCAGCTCCAGATATCGTACACGAAGCAGCAGGACACGCACCTATTTTACTGGATCCTACATATGCGAAGTATGTGAAACGCTTTGGACAAATTGGTGCGAAAGCTTTCTCCACAAAAGAAGAACATGATGCTTTTGAAGCTGTTCGTACATTAACAATCGTAAAAGAAAGCCCTACTTCTACTCCTGACGAAGTTGCCGCTGCTGAAAATACTGTAATTGAAAAACAAAAATTAGTTTCTGGTTTATCAGAAGCTGAACAAATTTCACGTCTTTTCTGGTGGACAGTAGAATATGGGTTAATCGGAAATATAGATGCTCCAAAAATATATGGTGCTGGTCTCCTTTCTTCTGTTGGCGAAAGCAAACATTGCTTAACGGACGCTGTAGAAAAGGTTCCATTCTCTATCGAGGCATGTACAGGTACAACTTATGACGTAACAAAAATGCAACCACAACTATTTGTTTGTGAATCATTTGAAGAGCTGACTGAAGCACTTGAGACATTTGCTGAAACGATGGCCTTTAAAACAGGTGGAAAGGAAGGTTTAGAAAAAGCGATTCGCTCTGAAAACTATGCAACTGCTGAACTAACTAGTGGATTACAGATTACAGGTACATTCAGCGAGACAATTGAAAACGATGCAGGTAAAGTGATTTACATGCGAACAAATTCACCAACTGCATTAGCAATTCATAATAAACAACTAGCGAATCATTCTACATCTATACACAGTGACGGCTTTGGAACACCAATTGGATTACTCACTGAAAATATTGCATTAGAAAATTGTACAGATGAACAACTACAATCATTAGGAATTACAATTGGAAATATTGCTGAGTTTACTTTTGCAAGTGGTATTCATGTAAAAGGAAAAGTAACAGATATTATAAAAAACGATAAGAAAATTGCTCTTATTTCCTTTATCGATTGCACAGTTACTTATAACGCCCGCGTATTATTTGATGCTTCATGGGGCGCATTTGATATGGCTGTTGGCTCACAAATCATTTCAGTATTCCCAGGAGCAGCAGATGCAGCATCATTTTTCCCAATTGATGAAGAAACAGAGGAAACTCCAGCACCTCTTGCATTAACTGAGCTGGATCGTATGTATCAAACAGTTCGTGATATTCGAGGTGGAGGTATTTTACACGACGCACATGTCAATCAATTAGTAGCAATTCAAGAGGTATTAAATAAATTTTATCTGAAAGAATGGCTGCTTCGCCTTGAAATATTAGAATTACTTTTAGAGCATAACAAAGGACACGAAACATCAGCAGCATTATTACAACAACTTTCTACTTTCACAACTGACGAAGCTGTAACACGCCTTATTAACAATGGTCTTGCACTACTGCATGTAAAGGATGTGAAAAATGATGCTACGATTAACTGAAGAAGAAGTTCAAGGGGAATTATTAAAGGTGGATAAATGGATGATAAAAGATGAAAAATGGATTGAACGAAAATATATGTTTTCCGACTACTTAAAAGGAGTCGAATTTGTCTCTGAAGCCGCCAAACTATCAGAAGAACGTAATCACCATCCATTTATCCTTATCCAGTATAAAGCAGTCATTATTACTTTGTCATCTTGGAATGCAAAAGGTTTAACGAAACTAGATTTTGAGCTTGCAAAGCAGTTTAATGAACTATTTTTACAAAACGAAAAAGCAATTATAAGAAAGTAAAAAAAGAGAAGCCTTTTTTAGGCTTCTCCTTTAATTTTGAAATGGATACAATGTCCAAATGGATCTTGGGCTTGTAATATTCCATCTTTGTACGTAGCAATCTTGCCAATATTTTTTAAGCTTTCACATACTTGCTCTTTTTGTTTTTCATCTGCTAGTACAATTGTGAAATATTTCAAGCCAACAGAATTTGGCATTTGCGGCGGTATTCCTTCACCTTGCCACGTATTTAAACCGATATGGTGATGATAGCCACCTGCCGATACGAACAACGCGCCATTACGAGCTGGGATTGTTACTTCAAAACCAAGACCATCCACATAGAAACGTTTCGCTTCTTCCAAATCAGCTACATGGAAATGAATATGCCCCATCACAGTACCAGCTGGAAAACCATTCCACGCAATTCCTTGCTGCAATAATTCTTCACCAGCTAACGGGTTACTAACAAATGGTAGTTCTCCATTCTCATCACGCCAAACTTCTTTTTGGCGATCATGATAAATTTCAATCCCGTTTCCATCTGGATCAGCTAAATAGAGGGCCTCACTAAAGTAATGGTCGGCTCCGCCGTGCAGTGGATATACCATTTCTACAAGATGACGAAGAATATTCGCTAAATCCTGTCTACGTGGTAGTAAAATTGCGTAATGATATAACCCCGTTCTCCCTCTTTGCTTTGGTAAAGCTTCTTTCTTTTCTTCAATGATAAGGAGTGGTTCGTTATTTTCATTCCCAAATGTAACGACCATTTCATCTTCTTTTAGTACTTTCATACTTAGTACTTCTGTATAAAACTCTAGTGATTTCTTTATATTTGATACATATAAATGAACAACATCAAGTGTTGTATCGGGATGAAGTTGAAAACTCATCTTGTTAGCCCCCCATTTAATTTAGTTCTTCTTTGACATTTTCTCTTTTAAGAAATTATCTACAAAACCGTCTGCTTTCGCAACAAATAAGTACGCACCCATTGCTAACAATGCAAGTTCTAATTCGAAGCCAGGATTTTTTCCATCCCCTAATAAACCAGCTGACCATTTTACTTTTACAATTGCTCCAACCATTACAAGTGCAAATAATAATCCAATATATCTTACACCTAAACCTAGAATTAACAATATACCACCAACTACTTCCGCTGTTGCTACACCGTATGCAAGACCTCCTGGTAAACCAATGCTTGTAAACCACCCTGCAATATTGTCAATCCCCGATTGGAATTTTGTTAAACCGTGCATAAAGAATGTTACCCCTAACACGATACGAATAATTAAGTTACCGATATGTTGATTCATTTCATTCTCTCCTTTATAGTTTTCTTATGCAAAACTTTTTTTTACATTACAAAACATACACTAATTTTTTTTATTCGTCAATTCATTTTCACTGGGAAAAAATATATTTTTTTTGCTATGATACAAATAGTTGTTTACAAAAAGGAGCTTGATTTTATGAATATTGGTTCTGCAATACGTGAAATTCGTCAACGTAGAGGCATAACAATCGCACAAATTTGTGAGGGAACAGGTCTTTCTAAAGGATTTATGAGTCAGGTTGAAAATAATAAAACATCACCATCTATCTCAACTTTAGAAACAATCTCCAATTTTTTAAACGTTCCCCTTCCCTATTTATTATTAGAACAAAAAGATCGGTTGAAAGTTGTCAAAAAGGTAGAGCGTAAATACAGTGTATACGGAAAAGATGAACAAAGAATTGAACATGTTGCAGAGCAAGGTGGCCTCCGCCTAAACCTCGTGGAAATTCCTGCTGGGTTTCCGAAAGAAAATATACCAAATGCCCATGAAGGGGAAGAATGTCACCTTGTATTACGCGGAAAACTAGAAGTTCAACATGGAGAAGATATTGCAATAGTAAAAGAAGGTGATTCTTTCTCCTGGAATGCATGTGTTCCTCATATCGTTCGTAATATAGGGGAAGAAACTGCATTATTACTCATCTCTAGTCATGCAGAAAATCGAAAACGTGTTTATTAAATAAAAAAGAAGCCTGTAAATCAGGCTTCTTTTTTATCCCCTTATAACGCCATAACTTGTCCCAACTAGTACAGTCTTTTCATGTTGATTGCGATAAACTGACTCGATTGAAACCTTTTTATATCCTTCCATCTGTTCAATATTTGTTAAAGTTAATTCACAAGTGATCGTATCTCCTGTAAAAACCGGTCTAATAAACTCACTTACTAATTCTCTTGCTATGTAATGTAATTCTTCTCCTACTTTCGTTCCAATACTAGCAGTTAATAAACCATGAACCATTAAACGTCCTTTTTCATCATATTCCATATGATGCCTACCTTTATCTCCTGTAATATTTGCAAATTCAAAAACCTCTTCCTCAGTAAATCTTCTTTCGTATTTAAATACATCCCCAACTTTTACATTCATTTTTATCCCCCGTTTAATAAACAGAATTTTCTTTTATTTTATCATAAAATGAGTCTCAGTTCAGTTTATATTATTAAATAGCATCCTTTTTCTACACTATCTTACTTTTATCGGTGCCCATCTTTTTTTGCTACTTGATACCCGTAGTACGCACATGTTCCATTTCTCGATAATTCTCTCACCTCAAAACCACAACTTCTATAAAAATCAAAATTACTCGCAGATGTATGTGCAAACCAGTCTCCATGTGGCAACTTTTGCAAACAAAGAGCGACAAGTTTCTTACCTAATCCCTTCCCTCTATATTCACATTTCACAACTAAATTTACTATGTTCGCGATCATGATTCCATCAGAAATGACTCTAACCATCGCAATCATCTCTTCTTCATCCCAAATTGTGAATGCCCATGTTGAATTTTCAAATGCTATCGTGAATTTTTCAATTTGCCAAGAAGGGATATCATCATTACTCCAACCAGCATCTTCGAATAAAGTTTTAATTGCATATGCTGGCACACCATTCGTTCCCTCACGAATAATAAGGCCATTATGATAAATATACATGTAATCCCCCCTTTATTTTTATATACCATTCTTCAAAAGATGCAATTTACCTTTTTTCATCCAACGCGTTTAATGGAATAAACAAGAACGTCCATCCCATGAAATGAAGTTGTTTTCTCATAACTAAGCCCTGTTTTTCTAGCAACAAAGATTGAGGCGGGGTGATCCGGATTAATAAGAGAAATTAATTTATTCATTCGTAACGCTTGGAAACCATAGTCTCGAAATGCTGCCGCTGCTTCTTTCGCATACCCTTTTCCCCAATACTGAGGTAATAACCAATAACCAATTTCAATTTCTTCTTTTCCATCTATCTGCTGCTTTACTAACCCTGCATGACCAATTCGTATTCCCGTTTCCTTTTCAATCAATACAAATAAACCAAGACCGTTTTTATAGCTAGGAATCACCCACTCCTCCAAACTTTTTTTACATTGCATATATGTTTTTAACGTCCCATTTCCAATATAGCGCATTACCTTCTCATTTCCCCATAGCGAAGCATAGAACTGCAAATCATCCATTGTATATTTGCGAATTTGTAAACGATCTGTATGAAACATCTCTGCACTCCTTCCCACGAATTTGTACTTAACTACACGATCATGTTTTGTATATATCCTAAAATGTTACTATCTATTATAAATGAACCAAGAATAAAATACAGAATATTCAATCCCTCAAGAATCTAAAAAAGGCAGTAGACAAATATTGTCTACTGCATCCATATCATAACTAGCATAAAGAAAACTACAATTGAGGGGGGTGTAGGATTTTCAAATATACTAGATACTTATCCCGTTCTAACGGGCGGTAAACTTTTCAATTATATGAAAGTGAAAAGTTTACCGCACATAAGAACCTTTGCGGTCATTAAGAGATCACCGTTAAGTACTCAAATACACGCTGTGCTTGTTCTCCACCCATTCGTGCATGTTGAAGAAGGGAAATACCATGTGGACCCGATGCACGCAATGCCTCTGGTTGTGCTACTAAAATAGCTTGTACAACTTCTAATTCTCCAAGCATCGCGGCCGCGAAAATGTCCATTCGAGCACCCTTTTCTAGTAAATAGAGAGCAATATCTTTACGACCTACATGTGCCGCCGCTCCTAACGCACTTTCCCAATCTGATCCGCCCCAATTGTAAGAGGCATGAAGTAAGCTTGGCGATTCAGCCAACAGTTCTTGTACTTTTTCTAAATCTCCGTGAGCTGCCATAACAAATTCTCTTACTAACTCAGTGGTAATACATTCTTCTGTTCGCATCTTGCTCCTCCTTTTTTAGAAATTCGTTTTGGTATGAAAAATGGCTTGTCACTTCCTTGAAAAATATCTACCTCTATGCCGAACACACGTTGAAACATTTCATGACATAACACTTCTTCTGGTATACCGTCATACTGAAGCTGCCCTCGCTTTAATACGAGTAAACGATCACTATATTGAGCCGCTTGGTTAATATCATGTAAAACCATTACAATTGTCATGCCAAACTCCTCGTTTAACCGTTTCACAAGTTCCATTACTTCCAACTGATGAACGATATCTAAAAAGGTTGTTGGCTCATCTAATAATAAGACATTTGTACGTTGTGCTAGCGTCATTGCAATCCAGGCACGTTGTCTTTCTCCTCCTGATAAAGATTGCAAAAGGCGATATTCATACCCTTGAAGATTTGTAACAGACAATGCCCAATCAACAATTTTTTCATCGTCTTTATTTAAGCGACCTCTCCATGATTTATGAGGTCCTCTTCCAAATTCGATTAATTCTTTCACTGTTAAATCTAATTGATGATCATGCATTTGTGGTAACATCGCTAATTGCTTCGCTACATCGGCACTTTTCATCGTATGAATACTTTTTCCATCTAAAATGATATCCCCTTCACTTTGTTTAAGTAGTCTTGCCATTAAACGAAGCAAAGTAGATTTCCCTGATCCATTCGGTCCAATTAAACTAACGACCTCTCCAGCTTTAATATGTACATTCATATTTTGCATTTGAAATCTTTCAGAATGTGCGTAAAACACTTTATTAACGGAAATCACGTTGTCTTCCTGCTACTAAAAATATAGATAAATATATACTCTTAGAGTATTCCTGCTTCTACGTGTCCTGCCTTGCCAACCACTCGCTACTACAGTTTGCTGTAACACTCCACAGGCGTAAATTCCGATGTAGCCCACCGTACATATATACAATCTATTTACGTTAGTATTGTATATATTTTTGCTTGTAGAAGGTTGATTGACGCATTCGAATCTCTATCCATTACATTACCACAGTCACATTCATATACTCGGTCTGATAGCTTTAAGTCTGCTTTCTTTTGACCACAACATGAGCATATCTTTGACGAGGGATAGAATTTATCTACTTGACGCAGTTCAATTCCATATTCCTCACATTTCGTCAATAACCATGTTTTAAACGTATAAAAGCACTGCTTAGCAATTGCTTTAGATAGATGTTTATTCTTCATCATACCTTTCACATTCAAATCTTCTACTGTAATAAACGTTGGATTGGTTTTCACCACATCATTTACAATAGACTTTACATACGCTAATCGAATATTTGCTAGCCTAGCATGTAGTTTTTTCACCCTAAGAATGTTTTTATCTATATTCGCTCTTTTATTAGTAACAGGTTGTTCACCTCGTTTTCTTATATTTTCAAATTTGCGTGATAAAGAGCGTTGTTCACGTTTCAACCGTTTTTCTATCTTTTTTACTTGTACTGTTTTATTTATATTTTTATGAGTTTTTCCATCGCTACGTACAGCGAAATCTTTCACACCTAAATCAATCCCTAAACCGGTTGAATGGAGTATTGGCTTCGTTTTTGTTTCTTCCACTTCGCAAAGAACAGATACAAAATATCTTCCTGCTCTTTTAGAAATCGTTCCGCTTTTTACAACCGCATCTTTTGGGATATATCCATGCTCTTTTAATCTCATCCATCCAATCGTAGGGATTTTTACTCTATGTCTTTCCACTGCCCAATCTGTTTTATTGTTCTTAGGGAAATAACATTTTACATCTTCATTTTTCTTTTTCTTGTAGCGTGGAAACTTAGACAAACCATTAAAAAACTTCTTGAAAGCTTTATCTCCATTCATAATCGCTTGTTTTACAGCTTTACTTGACACTTCTTTAACCCACTGGTCGCACTCTTTTGTATGGATGTTGTTTAACCATTTAGAAAAGTCATAGCCACTGAGAAATTTCCCCTCGGCTTCATATATCTCTTTGTTTTTAGATATATATAGATTGTAAACATACCTGCACACCCCAATCGTTTGATTTATCTTGGTTATTTGTTCATTTGTCGGTTTAATCTCTATTCGGTATGCTTTCTTCATAGCTCTCCATCCTCCGACATTTTCTTTTTTTATTTCCTCAATCCATATATCCTGAATAAGTTCTTCTTGTGGAGATAACTTGTTATTATTAACAATAATAACTTCTACTCCCACCTTATGAAGAAATCTCTCAAACCAGTCCTAACCAAAATGAATACACCTATCTTTGTAATGTCTTAACAGATACATTAATCATCCCTGAAAACTCTTTTGGTTTATATTGTTTCATGTTTATATTTTACTAAGCATGTCCACATTTCCTTCTGTTTTTACTTACTGTTTCCTCCTTTATAAATTAAATATAAGAAGAACGGACCGCCTAAGAAGGATAATAAAATACCAACAGGCAATTCAATTGGATCGAACCAACTTCGAGCTATCGCATCCGCGAAAACAAGTAATATACCTCCGCCAAGGCATGATAATGGCAGTAAATATTTATAGTCATTTCCAACTAATAAACGTAACATATGTGGTACAACAAGACCGACAAATCCAATAAGACCAGAAACACTAACTGCAATTCCAGCTAATAGTGTACTTACTACTATTAAATAAAACCGGCTTTTCTCCACGTTATGACCTAATAATTTCGCCATTTCATCTCCAAGCATTAATACTCGAATATGTTTTATACCAAAGAAGGCTAATATAATAGCGAATATTGCATAATAAATAACCATGTTTAAATGTGCCCAACTTACACCACCAATGCCACCTGCTAACCAAGGTAACACCGATTGTACTTTGTCACTATGTAATAACATTAACGCTGACGTCGCTGCACCAATTAATGCATTGATTGATACACCTACTAAGACAATCCTTGAAGGCGGCGCCCCTTTTTGCCATGATAAAGCATAAATGACCATCGCCGTTATGAAAGCTCCTATAAACGCCCCGAGCGGTAAAAATGCCATATGCTGAGGGAATAAAACCATAATTACAATTGCTACAAGGCCTGCTCCAGATGAAACCCCGATAATACCAGGGTCTGCAAGAGGATTTCTCATAACCCCTTGTAGCAGTGCACCAGATGCTGCTAAACATGTTCCTACTATAAATCCAACGAGCACTCTCGGTATACGAAGGTCCCATACAATTCGATGAACCGTCGAACCTTCATCTTGTATCCCTGTTAGAATTTCTCGTAAAGAAAAGGATAGGCTTCCTGCGAAAAGACCGTAAAAAAGACCTAGAATCGTTAATACAACTAAAGTAACTGCTATTATCCATCTTTTTTTCGCAAAAGGATGTTCCTTTTCCCTTACTACTTCACTACTTTCCATACTTATCATTTCCTTACATCTTGTATACTTTTATACATAAAGTCCATTGCTTCTGTAACTTTTGTTCCAGGATTTGATCCAAATAAGTCTGGTGGCAAAATAACTACACGATTTTGTTTTACTGCATCTAAATTTTTCCACGCTTCATTTTTCATCATTTCGCCTTCAAATGCTTTTTTAACGCTATTTGGATCTCCATGTGTAATTAAATAAATCACATCTGGATTTGCCTCAATAATACGTTCTACACTTAGCTGCGCATATTGCGGATATTCCTTCATTTCCGGAAAATTAGCTGCAATATTTTTTCCGCCTGTTTTTTCTAAAATATTACCTGATAAAGATGTTGGTAATGCTGCTAAATAAGTACCTGGTGCTCCGTATACTAACAGTGCTTTCACATCACTCTTTTTCTCATATGTCTTCATTTGATCATTAATTTTTTGATTAAGTTCTTTTGCTTTATCTTCTTTCTTCATTATCGTTCCATATAGTTCAATATTCTTTTGAATATCTTGTACAGAATTCGCAGAAGAAATCATTACTTTCGTTCCTTGCCCTTCAACCGTTGGAACATTCTTTTGAAACCCATTGTTAGCAATAAGTACATCCGGTTTTAAACTAGCGATTTGCTCAAAATTCGGTTGATGTGCATTCCCGATTACTTGTACTTTCTTTACATCCTCTGGAAGAGTTATTTTTGCATCCGGACGACCTACTATTTTTCCGCCTAAAGCATGAATAATATTCATGTCCCCCATACTTAATGTTGCAAAACTCTCTGGCACTTTATCGAATGTTACCTTTCTTCCTGATAGGTCGGTAACTTCGATTTTCTCTTTTCCTTTTTCTGTTTTTGTTGCAGATGCTTTTTCGTCTCCCTTTGCATTGCAACCTATTAACAAGAAAAAAATAGATAAAATCGCTGTGAATAGCGTAATAGATTTTTTCATTCTTTCACCTCTAACTGATAATGATAATCATTAACTACTATTCTACTTTAATTGATAAGGATTATCATTGTCAATATAAACCGCATACATTTTTTACAAAAACAAAAAGCACTACAAAAAGATTCATTCTTTTCGTAGTGCTCTATTTCATAATATTACTCACATTCGTTTCCCTCTAACTGTTCTCGCATCACTTTCACACGCTGAAAGAAAAAGAATGATAAACTTAAAAATATAACGGTACTCCCCATCATAACAAAAGATTGTATTGCTTCTTTTGCTCCATTCGGAATCAATAAGCCAACCATTAACAATGTACTTACAGCGAGAAGGATTTGTCCGAACCGAGTATAATCTTCTATTTTTCCTTGTAATTCTTTCATTATATTCTCACTCCTCTATTTCACTGTATCATATTCTATTAAACTTAAAGACCAGTAAATACAGCCATTCTGGGAGATGTTTTCCAAATGAAAAAGAGCCGCTTTATTGCGACTCTTTCATACCCATTACTCCCCTTTATATGCTTCCATATAAATTTCTTTCAACTCTGAAATAAGAGGTAATTTCGGATTAGCTGTTGTACATTGATCTTCAAAAGCTCTTTCTGCTAATAATCCAACAACCTCTTCAAATTGGTCTTTAGCAACTCCTTGTCCTGCAATACTCATATTTATATTTAAGCTTTTTCCAAGCTCAATAATTGCTTGGACGAGGGATTCCACACCTTCTGCTGTCGAGCCTGCTGGAAGCCCGAGCATTCTCGCAATATGTGCATAGCGTTCATCAGCCACAAAGTGCTCATATTTTGGGAACAATGCGTGTTTTCTTGGCTTAATAGCATTATAGCGAACTACGTGCGGCATAAGAATTGCATTCGCACGCCCATGCGGAATATGAAATTCCGGTCCAATTTTATGTGCTAAGCTGTGATTAATACCTAAGAAAGCATTTGCAAATGCCATCCCTGCGATTGCAGAAGCATTATGCATTTTTTCTCGTGCTTCTTCGTCATTTCCATCTTTAAATGCTCTTGGTAAATATTTAAATACGAGATCAATGGCCTTTAATGCTAATCCATCTGTATAGTCATTTGCTAGAACAGACACATACGCCTCGATTGCATGCGTTAATACGTCCATACCAGTGTCTGCTGTTACATGTGGTGGTACTGTCATTACAAACTGTGGATCAACAATTGCTACATCTGGTGTTAATTCATAATCCGCGAGCGGATACTTTATATTATTTTGCTTATCTGTAATAACCGCAAATGGTGTTACTTCTGATCCTGTTCCTGATGTTGTTGGAATGGCAACAAACTGCGCCTTACTTCCTAATTCCGGATATTTACATGTACGTTTTCTTATATCTAAAAACTTCTGTTTAATTCCATAGAATGTTGTTTCTGGTTGCTCATAGAAAAGCCACATCCCTTTCGCTGCATCCATAGCTGAACCACCACCAAGTGCGATAATTACATCTGGCTTAAAACTTCTCATCATTTCCGCACCTTTAAACACAGTTTCATCTGATGGATCTGGCTCGACCTCAAAGAAAACTTCGACTTTTACATCATTTGCATGTTTACGTAAATAATGCGTAACCGTATCTACATATCCGTGCTCAACCATTCCTGGATCCGTTACAATAAATGCACGTGAAATGTTAGGCATATTTGCTAAATATGCTGTCGCATGTTTTTCAAAATAAATTTTTGGTGGTAATTTGAACCACTGCATATTCTTTTTTCTATTTGCCAACCTTTTTATATTTAATAAATGCGTCGCTGTTACGTTTTGAGAAACTGAGTTTTTCCCATACGAGCCGCAACCAAGCGTAAGTGATGGAATAAATCCATTATATATATCACCGATTCCACCTTGTGATGAAGGAGCGTTTACAATAAGACGGCAAGCTTTCATACGTAATCCAAATTGTTTTTGTACTTCTTTATTTGTAGAATGAATGACTGCTGAATGTCCTAAACCACCAAGGTCTAACATGTCTTCGCAATATGTAAGTCCCTCTTCTAGTGAATTTGCTTTTACACAAGCTAATACTGGACTCAGTTTCTCACGAGATAGTGGATATGCTCCTCCGATACCTTGTATTTCAGCTACAAGCATTTTTGTATTTTCAGGCACAGTAATTCCAACTAATGCGGCAATGTACTGTGCTGATTTCCCTACAATATCACTATTTACTGCACATGTATTTTCATTAATAACAAGCTTTTCTAATTTTCTTCTCTCTTCTTCTGTTACAAAGTAACAATTGTTTGCAATCATTTCTTTTTTCACATCATCATAAATTTCCTTGTCTACAATGATTGCTTGTTCTGATGCACAAATCATACCGTTATCAAATGTTTTTGATAAAATTAAATCATTAACAGCTCGTTTTATATGCGCTGATTTCTCTATATAGCATGGTACATTACCAGGACCTACACCTAGCGCTGGTTTTCCAGTAGAATAAGCTGATTTCACCATACCTGCTCCTCCAGTTGCCAAAACAAGCGCAACACCTTCATGGTTCATTAATTGTTTCGTTGCTTCGACAGAAGGTCTTTCAATCCACTGAATACAATGTTTTGGTGCCCCGGCCTTCACCGCTGCATCATATACTGTTTTCGCCGCTGCAATGGAACAGTTTTGTGCTGAAGGATGAAATGCGAAAATAATTGGATTTCTCGTTTTCATCGCGATTAATGCTTTAAACATTGTTGTCGACGTTGGATTCGTTACTGGCGTTACCCCAGCTACTACACCGACAGGTTCCGCAATTTCTATTATTTCTTCATGAGGATCTTCGTGAATAATCCCTACTGTTTTATCTTTTTTTATGCTATGCCAAATATATTCAGTAGCAAAAATATTTTTAATACATTTATCTTCATATACACCACGACCTGTTTCTTCAACAGCCAACTTCGCAAGCGGCATATGTTGATCAACACCTGCTAATGCCATTTCATGAACAATGTTGTCAATTTGCTCTTGTGTAAAACTTTCTAATGCTTGTAAAGCCTTTCGACCGTTATTCACTAACGTATCAATCATCTCTTTTACTTCCTGCATTTCATTTACAACTTTCTCTTTGACTACCATGTAAATTCCTCCTATTCTGCTATCATGGACTAAATAAGACCCTATAGGTCATAATGAGTCCCGATTAGCGCAAAAAAAAATAGAGTTGCTTTCCTACATGAACCTCATTGTTTGTGAAATATTTCACAAGTTTGTTCGTGAGTAACACTTCATGAACTTAATATACATGAAATGATTTCATTTGTGTATGTCTATTTTGTGAAGTTTTTCACAAAAAGATGTAATAAAAATGCACTGCCTATATGAGCAGTGCATTTTTACTATGCTAACGCTTGTGCTAGATCTTCAATTAAATCTTCACCGTCTTCAATACCGACAGAAATACGAATTAATGTATCTGTAATTCCTAGCTCTTTACGACGATCTGCTGGGATTGATGCATGTGTCATTTGAGATGGGATAGAAATTAAACTTTCTACTGCCCCTAAACTTTCAGCAAGTGTAAAGTATTGTAAGTTCTCTAGTACTTTATTTAATGTTTCTTCACTATCTACATCAAATGAGATAATAGCACCAAATCCATTTGCTTGCTCTGTCGCTAGTTCATGGTTTTGATGTGATGCAAGACCTGGGTAATATACTTTATTTACTTTTGGATGGTTATTTAAAAACTCAGCAATTGCACGTGAATTCGTTTCATGCTCTTCCATTCGAATTCCTAATGTTTTTAAACCACGAAGTAGTAAGAAGCTATCTTGTGGGCCAAGAATGCCTCCTGTTGAGTTTTGTACAAAGTGAAGGTCTTCTGCTAATTGCGGGCTATTTACAACTACTAGGCCTGCAACTACGTCACTATGACCCCCTAAATATTTCGTTGCACTATGAAGTACAATGTCTGCTCCTAAAGTAATCGGCGACTGCCAATATGGCGTCATGAATGTGTTATCGATAATTGTTAATAAATCTTTCTCTTTAGCAAGAGTAGATATTTTCTTAATATCAGTAATTTTCAGTAATGGGTTCGTTGGTGTTTCCACATAAATCGCTTTCGTATTTGGACGAATCGCTTCTACAACTTCCTCTAGGTTTGTTGTATCTACAAATGTATGCTCAATGCCGAAGCGATTTAATACTTTCGTGATAACGCGGTACGTTCCACCATACACATCATCTGTTAAAATAACGTGGTCACCTTTTGAGAACAACATAATTGTAGCTGTAATAGCAGCCATTCCTGAACCAAATGCAAAACCAGCATGACCGTTTTCTAATACTGCAATCATTTCTTCTAAAGCTGCACGTGTTGGGTTGCCTGTACGTGAATATTCATATCCTTGATGCTTACCAACTGCTTCTTGTTTGTACGTACTTGTTTGATAAATCGGTACATTTACAGATCCAGTTGAAGGTTCTCCTATGCGAATACCATGAATTAATTTTGTCTTTGCTCTCATTTTTTATTCCCATCCTTTGTATATGTCTTTACTTAAATAGCGCTCACTACTATCAGGAAAAATCGTTACAATATTTGTACCTGGCGCCGCTTTCTCTGCTTCAAGTAAACTTGCATGAAATGCTGCTCCGGAAGAGCTCCCAACGAGCAGTCCTTCTTTTTGCGCTAATTCCTTCACTCGTAAAAATGCATTTCGATCAGAAATTGTATGAATTTCATCAAAATAAGATGTTTTCAAAAATGGCGGGATAAATTCAAGGCCAATCCCTTCTGTTTCATGCGAACCAGCTTTACCACCATTTAAAATAGATCCTTCTGGTTCGACAATAACCGTTTTTATATCTATATTTTTTTCTTTCAAATAAGATGCAGTCCCCATGAATGTACCACCAGTTCCTGCTCCTGCAACAAATATGTTAATCTCTCCGTTCAGTGCATCCCACAGTTCAGGACCTAGTGTTTTGAAATAAGCACGCGGGTTTGCTTCATTCGCAAACTGACTTGGAGAGTATGAATTCGGTATTTCATTTACTAATTCTTTTGCTTTTGCAATTGCGCCGGTCATTCCTTGCTCAGTCGGTGTATGCACGACCGTTGCGCCTAGTGCTTTCATTAATTCTTGTTTTTCAATACTAAATTTCTCTGGTACACAAACAATAACGCGTAAATCATGTTGTAACGCTGCAAGTGCCAGTCCAATACCAGTATTTCCAGCAGTTGGTTCAATAATTGTTCCACCCTGGGTAACAAGCCCTTTTTCTAGCGCATCTTCGATTAATTCTCTTCCTAAACGGTCCTTAACGCTTCCACCTGGGTTATAAAATTCAAGCTTTGCAAATAAACGGACCCCTTCTGGAAGTGAAAAACGAGTAATTTCTACAATTGGTGTATGACCAATCAACTCATGAACTCCACGATATACATTCATCGTGTTCTCCCCCTTATTTGCCAATAAAGAAAAGGCAACTGTATGTATTTTCTTTATATGAGACAGTTGCCTTTTTGTTACATTACTTTAACTCTTCTAGTACTTTTACGATAAAGTTTGTAGAATGAAGAGCTGCTTGATCTAAAAATTGATCAAATGAAACATTTGATTCTTTACCTGCAATATCAGAAAGTGCACGAATAATAACAAACGGAACTTCATATTGGTGGCATACTTGTGCAACAGCTGCTGCTTCCATTTCTACTGCATAAAGGTCTTCAAATTTATCACGAATTGCTGCAACGCGGTTCGGATCACTCATAAATGAATCACCTGTTGCAATCATACCTTTTACAACTTGAATATTTTCTTCTGCCTGCATACATTTCTCAGCTAATGTAACTAATGCTTCATCAGCCTTGAATCCAGGAGGCATTCCTGGTACTTGACCATACTCATAGTTAAATGCTGTTACATCTACGTCATGATGACGAACTTCTGTTGAAATAACTACATCTCCAACGTTTAGAGAATGATGGAAGCCACCAGCTGAACCAGTATTAATTACTTTTTCAGGCTTATATCTTTCTAATAAAATTGTCGTTGACATCGCTGCATTTACTTTACCAATACCAGACTTTAACAAGATTACTTCGTGTCCTGCTAATTGTCCTTTCGTAAATTCACAACCCGCAACCGTTTCTGTTTCTGCTTGTTCTAATTTGTCACGTAAAATACGTACTTCTTCTTCCATTGCTCCAATTACAGCAATTCTCAATCTAATCCCTCTTTCTATTGCTTAGTTGCCTCCATTACCCAAACGAAATGATTTAATCTCGTAAACGTTACATGGAAGCCATTGTTTTCAAAAATAGACTGCATGACTGGAATACGTGTATAGTATTCCGTTTGCAAATCGTTTGCTAACTGATGGAAACCTCTTTGTTTTGCTGTTTCAACAGTTTTATCATATGCATCTTGATCTGCAAATATCGTATCAGCAAACACTATTTTACCACCTTTGTTTAGCAATTGACTATACTTCGCAATCGCTACATTTTTTTCATCATCTGTTAAATGATGAAATGCGTAGGTGCTTACTATGGTATCAATTGAATTTGGGACTTCAAACGAAAGAAAATCACCTTCTGTAATGGAAAATTCTTTTGGTAATTTCTCTTTTGCAATCATGCGCATTTCACGTGACGGTTCTATACCGTAAACTGTGCGTCCAGCAAACAATAATTTATTTGTTAAATTGCCAGTACCAACACCAAATTCTAATACATTACCAAATGACTTGTTAACTACATCCTCTAGAATGTCCTCATAATGGGCGAAAACTTCTTTATATTGTATATCTTCGCCTTGTACAAATGAGTCGTACGTATGAGCCCACTCATCAAATAAACCATTAAATTCTGTACCCATAAAAATTCCCCTTTTTCTTATCGGTTTTATCAGTATAATATGCCCTCTTTCTAAAAATGTCAATTGAAATGTACATGGTATTTCCTTCTTTTCTTTGTTACACTATAGTTGATTACACAGGAGAGGGGCCGTCTTCATGTCATTTACCTTTGAAATGTTAGAAGATAAAGTAGAATTTTTTGAAGCGGGAGACTTAGCTTCTTTAGAACGAAAAATTAGTGAACAAATTGATAATAATAAAGCACTTATGCTTGAAGTTCATCACATCTCACATCAAATGGTTATGGATCCTGAAAGCAAAAGACCGTATTATAGCGCGGTTGTTCATTTTAAATTAAAAAAATTGCGTTAACAAAAAAGAGAAGCTCCTAAGGAGCCTCTCTTTTTTAGTTTAGAGTTTGAACCAGTACTGGTTTCCAGCCCTCATTCTCTACCCAATCAATATTTACATAATATTTTTTACCTGATTGTTTATCTTGTACGTTACCGTAAGCTTTATTTTTACCGTTATTTCCGATTCGATGAATAACTAATTGCTCTACTGGAACGTCAATTGCAGCTGAAATTGCTTGGTTCATCTCATTCCAATCTGCTGTACCTTTTTTAAACGTCATCGCAGGTGTTGCACCTTGCTCTGTACCTACTGGCTTCCAAGAAGACTTCGTATAAGCGTCAGTTGCCTTTGGCTGTGTTTTTTCAGCTGGTACTTTCTCGTTAGCTTTCGCTTCTTCTTCAGCTTTTTTCTGTTCTTCTTCAGCCTTTTGCTTCTCTTCTTCCTTATTCTTAGCCTCTGCCTTATCTTGCTCGTTCTTCTTCGTCTCTTCTTTGCCTTTAGCTTTCTCAGACTTATTCTCTTTTGTTGTTTGCTGAGCTACTTTTTTATCACTAGAAGACGCTTGTTCTTTTCTTTCAGGAACAAACAATTGATATGATACAATAGCTACTAATATTAATACAATTGCAATTGCAATATTTAAAACACCGTTTTGACGACGTTTTTGTTGTTTCTGTTGGAATCTAGATCCTCCTGCCATTCTTCAAACCTCCATGCAGTTTTTCATACTTGCTATTGTAACATTAAATCTAGAAAGGTTGAACATTTACAATAATATTTTCACGAAATGAAAACATTTCACTATGAATTGCAAGATTACTTTTCATTCTCTAATCGATAGATTGATTCTACGATAGCTTTGAAAATAGGTGTAACTTTATTTACATTGCTATTCGTTTCTATATCCACGACAACTAAAGCATATCTTGGATTTTCATATGGAAAATAACCTGCAAACCAACGATTCACTTTCATCCCTTTTCCTGTTTGCGCTGTCCCAGATTTTCCGGCAACACTTAGTGGTAACGACCTGAATGCTGCTCCTGTTCCTTTCTCCGTTGTTACAACGCCCCTTAATAACTCTTGTAATGTTTTCACCGTTTCATAGGAAAGCTGTTTTCCACCTAATGTATGGTCTTCAAATGTATAGAAGTCCGTTCCATTTTTATACATTATTTTTTCCACAGCTTTCACTTCCATCTTTTCTCCACCTCTAGCAATCGTCGCCATCATATTTGCAATCGCTAGAGGTGACATACGTACATCTTTTTGTCCAATTGCTGTTTGCGCTACCGCCTTTTTACTATTCTTATTTCCTTCACTACCCCAAATCGTAACCCTCTTCTCCTCTGGCATTTGCTCAAAATGAGTTGTATGAAATACAGAACCTTTCCATCCAACCTTACTAGCGGCTCCTAACGCTGCTACGTAAGTTTCTAACACCATCTTATCCTTTTGTATTAGCTCATTACCTAACTCTGAAAATGTCCTGTTACAGCTTCTAGCAAAGCTCTCTTTAAAACTAAGTGTACCCATCATAACTTGTGGGTGGTCTTCACCATATAAATCTTGATTACAATTAAATGTACGATTAAACACATTTTCATTTTGATCAATCACTGCCGCTGCAACTATTGTTTTAAAAACAGAACCGGGAAAATGTGGTGTCAACATTTGATTTTCAAGTGTAGTTGTATATAAACGCTCATCCTTCACCTGCACAGATGGTTTACTGACCATCGCTAAAATTTCATTTGTCTTTACATCAAGTAATACTAATCCCCCCTTCTTTATTTCGCTTGCTTCAACCACTTCTTCTGCTTTTTGCTGTAACCTGTTATGTAAAGTTGTTTGAATCGTCACTGGATAAAACGGATTTCCAGGCGCAGTATATTTCGCTTGTTTTCCAAAAATCGGTTCCCCTTGTCGGTCCACTTGATACAATACTTTTGCCTCTCCATCGGTCAAAAGAAATTCATCAAATGATTGCTGCAATCCTGAAATACCAATTGGCGTTTGCCTTGAAATTTTTCTTACTTCTCCGTATCGTTTTTGAAATTCTCGTTCATTCTCCCCCACATCGCCAATTAAATGATTCACCCTGCCAGTTTGCCGTAAACGAACTTCAGCTGCTACAGTACCTAATACATTTAATTGATTTACCTTCTCCATCTGCTCTCGTGCCAAGCGAAATGGACCATTTCCCCTTTGCATGATAAATGCACTTTTCTTGTCTTTCATTTGACTTTCAATCTCTTGTCTCGACACACCAATGATATGCGCAATTTTCTCTAACATGTCATTTTTTATTTGTAGAAATGGAAAAACAATTAAAACAGGATACTTTTTCTCACCTATTTCCTTACCGTTCCGATCTATAAAATGGCCTCGTCCATCATCTACCGTAATGGACTGCGTCCGTTGTGTAACACTTTTTTCAATTAAATTTATCTTACGATCTGTAAATGATTCTGTATCTATAATTTGTATTTGAATTAAACGACAAAGTAAAATAAACATGATACATATA
Source organism: Bacillus sp. AY18-3 (assembly GCF_008042305.1). Lineage (NCBI taxonomy): Bacteria > Bacillati > Bacillota > Bacilli > Caryophanales > Bacillaceae > Bacillus > Bacillus sp. AY18-3. The sequence continues at coordinate 110,470 of NZ_QKQR01000027.1, forward strand.
AAACAAATTAAAACAATTGTAATTCTCCGTTTTATTTTCATAAAAAAACACCTCGTCTATTATAGTTTGGACGGAGTGTTTCATCTTTTATACAAATAAAAAAATCACTCGCTTTTACACGAGTGATTTTTTATTATTTTACAGAGATAATCTCTACTTGCATTTCTCCACCTGGAGTTTGGATTGCTACCTTCTCACCAATTTGCTTACCTAATAAGCTTTTTGCAATTGGAGAATCGTTAGAAATTCTTCCTTCAAATGGATCTGCTTCTGCGCTACCTACGATTGTGTAAGATTCTTCATCTCCACCTGGTAACTCTTTAAATGTTACTGTTTTACCTAATGTAACAACTGTAGACTCTTCGCCGTTATCTGTGATGATAACTGCGTTACGAATCATGTTTTCTAATTGTGTAATACGTCCTTCTACGAACGCTTGCTCATCTTTCGCTGCATCATACTCAGAGTTCTCAGAAAGATCTCCGAAGCTACGTGCAATCTTAATTCGCTCTACAACCTCTTTACGTTTTACCGTTTTTAAATCTTCAAGTTCGTTCTCTAGCTTTTGCTTACCCTCTTGCGTCATAGGGTATGTTTTTTCTGTTGCCATATTTTCCACTCCTTTTATATACCAATCCCCCGAAAAAAAGAGGAGTTCCATATGAAAACTCCCCCACTTATATGTATAGCGGAGGTTTCTAGCACGCCTGTACTAGCGGAGTTGTCACATACAACCCCGTATTCCCAATTCCTCTTTATATAAAGAAGATATGTATGGAAAGTTGATATAAATATGCCCTCACCTATATATAGATGAGGTTGCATGTTTCATTGTATTCGATAGGAAGGGAAAAAATCCCTTCCTATCGTATATCTTTTACTATGCTATTACAAATTTACTTTTTGTTCAAGAATTGTTGCAATTTTTGTCACCATAATATCAATTGCAACATGGTTTTGTCCACCTTCAGGGATAATAATATCCGCAAATTTCTTAGAAGGCTCAATAAATTGATTGTGCATTGGACGTACAACACTTACGTATTGATCAATAACTGAATCCATCGTACGGCCGCGTTCCTTAATATCACGCTGCATGCGGCGTAAAATACGAAGATCTGCATCTGTATCAACGAATAGCTTAATGTCCATTAACTCACAAAGACGTGGGTCTTCTAAAATAAGAATTCCTTCTAAAATGATTACATCTTTCGGCTCAACTGGAATAACTTCTTCTGAACGCGTATGCAATGTATAGTCATATACAGGCTTATCAATTTGCTCATATGCAAGTAACTGCTGCAAATGTTCAATTAACAGATCATTATCAAACGCAAGCGGATGATCATAATTTGTTTTTAAACGCTCTTCCATTGGTAAATGGCTTTGATCTTTGTAATAATAATCTTGCTCTAAGATTAAAATAGAATGACCTTTAAAATGGTCAAAAATCGCTTTCGTTACACTCGTTTTACCTGATCCCGAACCACCAGCAATTCCAATTACAACAGGCTTATTCGTCCCCATTCGACTATCAACTCTTTCTTATTGAAGTATGCTTTTGCGCATCATATTATTCACATACACTGGTTGATCCACTTTGAATTTCACGATTTGCAGCGGATGTCTCGCTGCATCTAATTCGTTTCCATCCTCATCCCAAATTTTCTCCACCGTCTGCGTAAAGTTTTCTATTTCTGGCCCAAAGAACTCCACTTCATGTCCTGGTTTGAAATGATTACGTTGCTCAATCGTTACGATGCCTGTTTCTTCATTATAATCTAACACTAAACCAGCGAAATCATACGTTGTTTTCTTACTATGATTTCCAAACATTTGCTCTTGATGTCCTGGAACCCCTTCAAAGAATGCGGGAGCTGTATCACGATTTGCACATTTATCAAGCTCATCTAACCATTCTTGTTTAAACTCAAAATTATCCGGATCCGCACAATACGCATCAATTACTTTACGGTATACCGTTGCTACAGTTGCTACGTAATGGATTGATTTCATACGTCCTTCAACTTTTAAGCTATCAATTCCAATTTCAATCATTTTCGGAATTGATAAAATTAAATTTAAGTCTTTTGGACTCATTGCAAAGTGAGCATCTTCTTCTTGGAATAGAGGAAGCTCTTTTGCATCTTTATGTTGTGATACTGTTTGAACTAAATCATAGTCCCAACGGCAAGATTGACAACAACCACCACGGTTAGAGTCACGTGCTGTCATATGGTTACTTAACGTACATCTGCCTGAATATGCGATACACATTGCACCATGGACGAATGCTTCAATTTCAATATCCACTTTTTCTTTAATTTCTTTCATTTCTTCATAGCTTGCTTCACGAGCTAATACAAGACGATGTAAACCTTCTTCTTTCCAATACTGTGCTGCTTTCCAGTTGGATAGTGATTGTTGTGTACTTAAATGCACTTCAACAGAAGGCGCTACACGTTTACAAGTCTCAATAATAAGCGGATCAGCAACGATAATTCCTGTTACGCCAGCTTTTTCAATCCCTTTTAAATATTCCTCTAGCCCGTCCATATTTTCATTATGTGCAAAGATATTTGTTGTTACATATATTTTTGCTCCATATTTCTTTGCAAATTCAACACCTTCTGCCATTTCTTCCAGTGTAAAGTTACCTGCATTCGAACGAAGACCAAATTCTTGTCCACCTAAATATACAGCATCTGCCCCATAATGGATAGCTACTTTTAATTTTTCTAAGTTACCCGCAGGGATTAACAGTTCAGGTTTCTTCACAATAACGCGTTTGCCATCGATTACTCGTGAAATTTCTTGTACAGTCATTTCCTACACCCTCCTCGTTTAGTAAACCGTCTCTTTAAAGAAGAATCCTGTATCTAACGGACGATTTACTGGTTGCATTTCTTCTATCTCTTTATATAAATCGTCTTTCACGTCATAATACGCATCACGATCTTCTACACATAAATCAATTGCTTTACGATATTTCTTCGTTACCTCAATAATGTATGCAGAGCTTTTTAGTACACCATCAACTTTTAAGCTAGCGACTTCAGCGTCAATTAGTTCTTCTAACTCATCGATGAAACAAATATCGTTTGGACTCATAATGTGAGTACCATTTTCATCTTCATAAATTGGATATTTATTGTTACGCTCTGGGTCATATAAGAACATATTCTCTTCATATTTTTTCTTTTCAATGTCAAGATTACGTCCTTGATACTCAAAGTAGTTTCCTACTAAGGAACGCTTCGATTGGAACATACAAGTCATACCGTGAATTTGTACTTCAAGTTCCACTTCAGCATTTTCTTTTAATTCAACAATTTCATCTAAGCTAAGCTCACGAGCTAATACAGCGCGTTTTGCTCCTCTTTGTCCCCAGTAGTTACAAGTAAACCAGTTTGTTGCTGTTGTTTCTGTATTCCAGTGCAATTGCATATTTGGCGCTACTTCTCGGACCGCCATTAATACTGCTGGGTCTCCGAAAACAATTGCATCTACACTTACTTCGTTTAAAAATGCAACATAATCTGTTAATTCGTCTACTTTATCATTGTGGAACATAGCGTTCATTGCTACGTATACTTTCACACCATTTTCATGCGCAATCTTCACAGCTTGTTTCACATCTTCACGTGAAAATTCCCCTGCTAAACGTAAACCGAACTTTTGCTCACCGATCATTACCGCATCTGCTCCTGCTTTCGCAAGAGGTTCGATATCCACTACTGCTTTTGGCGTTACTAACAATTCAGGTTTCTTCATACCTTGGTCACCCTCTCTTTTTACTAACAGCTACTCCATCACCAATTGGGAAAATCGTTGTATCATATCCTTCATGGTTCATAAGCCATTCATTGTACGTCTTAATACGACGGATTAAACCACGTGTACGTCTGTTTTCAATTTTCTCTTTTGTCGTTACAAGGCCATGGTACATAACATTATCTGAAATAATTACGCCACCAGGGTTTAATAACGGTTCATATAAGTCAAAAAAGCGACGATATTGTCCTTTTGCTGCATCAATAAAAATAACGTCAAACGTTCCATGTTCTTCTACTTGCTCACCTGTTTCTAACGCATCACCGTAAATAACAGAAATACGCTCTTTAACTGATGAACATTCTATATATTCAAGTGCTTTTTCATATCGCTCACGATTGCGTTCAACTGTCACAATGCGAGAATTTGGAATAGCTTGCATCATACGAATACTAGAATAACCAATTGCTGTACCAAGCTCTAAAATGCTTTTTGGTCCAATTAAACGTAAAAATTGCAACATAAATTCCATTCCAAGTCGATCCATAATCGGCACATGATTTTCTTTCGCATAATCTTCCATTTCAAGAATTAATTTATCTTTCGGATCAATAAATGATAATAGGTACTCGTTAACTGCATCCTCCATAATGGTCCTCCTTATTTACATGGAGAAGTGCCTCTATGACGTCTTTTCACACATAGAATGCAATAAAAATACAAGCCAGCTTCATCCTTAGCTTGTACGTCCCGTTTTGATATTAAAAACGATTCTTCTGCCAGTTTTTAACCCGATATATTTTACCACAAAAAAGAGGGATGTGCGACATTTTTCGCTATCCCTCCCCATTTCACTGTTTTTTCGTAATATATTTTTGCTTTAATGCATTATGCTCTTCCAATGTTTTCGCATAGTACACTTCACCAGTTGGTGCAGCTAAGAAATAATAATAATCTGTTTGTGCAGGCTCTAACGCCGCTTCCACTGAATGTTTACCAGAGTTTGCAATCGGACCAACCGGCAATCCTTTCACAACATACGTATTGTACGGTGAGTTGATCTTTAAATCTTCGTATAATACACGTTGTTTATGCTTTCCAAGTGCATATAATACCGTTGGATCAGTTTGCAGGGGCATACCTTTTTCCAAACGATTATAAAAGACACTAGAGATTTTTTGACGATCTGTAAAGCCTGTTGCCTCTTCTTCAATAAGTGAAGACAATGTTAAAAGCTGATGAACATCCCAGTTTTTCGCTTTCATTTTTGCCTCGTTTTGAACAATGATTGCATTCGTTTTCTCAAGCATTGGAATTACAATTTCTTCTAACGTCGTATCTTTTTTATAGAAAGAGTACGTCGCAGGATATAAATAACCTTCTAATGGATATTTAATATTGCTATCAAAGATTTTATCCGTTAACAACTTCGGATACTTTTGCTGCATTTTTTGAATAAATGCTTTATCGTTTAATTGACGTACGACATCATCTTTATTCCACTTTAATTCGTTTGCAACCGTTTCTGCAATTTCAGTTACTTGTGCACCTTCTTTTATCGTCACTTTATAAAGAGCTGGACGATGTACATTACCAGATGACATTTGTTCAATAACATCTGAGGCACTCATTGAAGGATTTAATAAATATGTACCCGCTTGTAAATTTTTAGATTTAGCCTTTGTATAAAAACTAAAAACTGTACTGTTTTTCACAGCACCTTTTTCTTCTAAAATCTCACCAATTTTACTAGTAGATGATCCTTTTGGAATTTCTACTTCAATCTCTTTTTTATTCCCGCTATCAACTGGTCCTAATGCGGATGAAATATACGCATAGACTGAACCACAAACTAAAAGCAGTGCAATAATCGAAAATAAAAAAAGACGTCTACGCTTTTTTTTCACTTGATTCTCTATCAACACTCTTCCTCCTTAATTAAATTGTAGACCGTATGTATATCTTTCTATACAACACGATATAAAAACACAATAAATTTATTTATCTTTTTTTAGATAGACATTTTATTTTTCTACAATCCGTCTCATTATACTACAAAGGATTACACGGTTTCGACAAAAAATCTTTCATTTTACATATAAAAAAAGGTGGACTATATGTCGTCCACCTTTTCAGTACTTATTATTCAGCTTCTTGCTCATCAGCTAGAGTGTTGAACATTTCTTGTACCATTTCCCACTCTTCTTCAGATTCGATTGGAAGTAAACTTCCGCCCTCTTCTTCATTTTGCTCATAAGCCATTGCATCATAAATTGGGTCTCCATCTTCGTCTACTTCACCGATTGGAGAGAAGACTACGTATGATTTTTTGCCAAATTTTTCAGCATCAAAAGTGAAAATAATTTCACATAAATGTTCGTTACCTTTTTCGTCTACAATTGTAATTTGATTTTCTTCCATTTTGGTCACCTCTTATTTACTATCTAAAAATCCTTGTAAGATTACGACTGCAGCCATCTTATCAATTACCTGTTTTCGCTTCTTACGACTCACATCAGCTGAAATGAGCAGACGTTCCGCTGCCATCGTTGACAAACGCTCGTCCCACATTACAACTTCTAATTGTAACAGATTTCGCAGGTTTTCTGCAAATTGCTGGCACGCTTCACCACGTGGGCCAATTGTACCATTCATATTTTTAGGTAAACCTACTACTATTTTGTCCACATTGTATTGCTTTACTAACTCAGAAATACGATCAAAACCAAAGTGGCCTCGTTCTTCGTTAATCCTGATTGTTTCCAGCCCTTGCGCTGTCCAGCCCATTTCGTCGCTCATTGCAACTCCGACTGTTTTTGTACCTACATCTAAACCTAATATCCGCATAAACTACTCCTCACGATGATGTTTCAAGTACGACTTCACAAGCTCTTCAATTAACTCATCACGTTCAAGCTTGCGAATGATGCTTCGTGCATCTTTATGGCGAGGTATGTATGCTGGGTCTCCACTTAATAAATAACCGACGATTTGGTTAATCGGATTATAGCCTTTTTCTTGAAGTGCATCATACACAGTTAAAAGTACATCATTTACATGGACACTCTGTTTTTCATCTTGAATGCTAAACTTCATTGTTTTATCAAAACCGTCCATTTCAAGCACCTCACTTATATAGTAAGTATAGGGAGAAGAACTTCTCCTCTCCCTACCATTGTACACTACTATCTCTTTATTTTGAAACAGATTTAACGTACTCTTGTACAAATGCTAAAGCTTCCTCAACTTGCGCTGGGTTTTTACCGCCTGCTTGAGCCATGTCAGGACGGCCACCACCACCGCCGCCACAACGAGAAGCTACTTCTTTCACAAGTTTACCAGCATGGTAACCTTGGCTAATTAAATCTTTCGTTACGCCAGCTAAGATGTTTACTTTATCATCATTTACAGACGCTAATACGACAACTGCAGACTCTAATTTATTTTTCAGGTCATCCATCATCGTACGTAAGTTGTTCATATCTGCAACGTTTACTTTCGCTGCTAATACGTTTACGCCATCAACTGTCATTACTGAATCAGTTAAGTTTCCAGCTTCAATATTGCTTAATTTTGCAGCAAGAGATTCGTTTTCTTTTTGAAGTTGTTTTACTTCAGCAAATAAACCATCCACTCTTGTTAAAATATCTTTCGGGTTTGTTTTCATTTTTCCTGCTGCTTCTTTTAATAAACCTACTTGATCGTTCATTAATTCGTATGCAGATTTACCAGTTACTGCTTCAATACGACGCGTTCCTGCACCGATACCAGACTCAGCAACGATTTTGAAAATACCAATTGAAGCTGTGTTATCAACGTGACAACCACCGCAAAGCTCTAAGCTATAATCGCCTACTTGTACAACGCGTACAACATCACCGTATTTTTCACCGAATAATGCCATTGCGCCCATTTCTTTCGCTTCTTCAATTGCTTTTTGAGAAATCTCAACATCAATACTTTCCCAAATTTTCTCGTTTACGATACGCTCAATTTTTTCTAATTCGTCAGCTTGTACTTGACCGAAGTGAGAGAAATCAAAGCGTAAACGTTCAGAAGTTACAAGAGAACCTGCTTGGTTAACATGCGTTCCAAGTACGTCTTTTAATGCTTGGTGTAGTAAGTGAGTTGCTGTATGGTTTTTCACAACGCTACTACGGTTTTTCGTGTCGATAATAGCTTTCACAGCCGCATCTTTCGTTAATGTACCTTCTTCAACAACAACTTTGTGTAAGTTTTGACCATTTGGTGCTTTTTGTACGTCTTTTACAAGTACTTTCACGCCGTCAGCAAGAAGGTAACCACGGTCTGCAATTTGTCCACCGCTCTCAGCATAGAATGGTGTTACATCAAGCATTAATTGCCCTTCTTCACCAGCTTGTAAGCTATCTGTGTATTCGCCGTTTTTCACAAGTGCAACAACGTTACTTTCTGTTGCAACTGTACCGTAACCAACGAACTCGCTCGCTACTTTCACTTCTCCAAGGACACCGCCTTGAACTTGCATAGAATCAACGTCTTGACGAGCAGCACGTGCGCGCTCACGTTGTTTTTCCATTTCACTTTCAAAGCCTTCCTGATCAACTGTCATACCAGCTTCTTCTGCATATTCTTCTGTTAATTCAATCGGGAAACCATATGTGTCATATAGACGGAACGCATCTACTCCAGAAATAACAGTTGTTTTTTCCTCTTTTGCTTTTGTGATAACTTCAGCTAAAATTGCTTCCCCATCATGAAGTGTTTCATGGAAACGCTCTTCTTCATTTTTCACAACTTTTGCTATGAAATCTTTCTTTTCAAGTACTTCTGGGTAGAAGTCTTTCATTACCTCTCCAACAACCGGCACTAATTCAAACATGAATGGACGGTTGATGTTTAATTTCTTCGAATAACGAACCGCGCGGCGTAATAAACGACGTAATACATAACCACGGCCTTCGTTAGATGGAAGAGCACCGTCACCTACAGCAAATGTTACTGTACGGATATGGTCAGCAATTACTTTAAACGCCATATCTTTTTCTAAGTCACCATTACGATACTTCTCACCAGAAATTGATTCTGTTGCGCCAATCATCGGCATGAATAAGTCTGTATCAAAGTTTGTAGGTACATCTTGAACGATAGATGTCATACGCTCTAGACCCATCCCTGTATCGATGTTTTTCTTAGGAAGCGGTGTATATGAACCGTCTGGATTATGGTTAAATTGAGAGAATACAAGGTTCCATACTTCTAAGTAACGCTCGTTTTCTCCGCCTGGATATAATTCTGGGTCACTAAAGTCATTACCATAAGCTTCTCCGCGGTCATAGAAAATCTCTGTATTCGGTCCGCTTGGTCCTTCACCGATATCCCAGAAGTTTTCTTCTAAACGGATGATGCGCTCTTTTGGAACACCCATTTTTTCGTTCCAAATTGTGAATGCTTCTTCATCTTCTGGATGGATTGTAACTGATAGTAATTCTTTATCGAATCCGATCCATTTGTCGCTCGTTAAGAATTCCCAAGCCCAAGTAATTGCTTCTTCTTTAAAGTAATCACCGATTGAGAAGTTTCCTAACATTTCAAAGAATGTATGGTGACGAGCTGTTTTCCCTACGTTTTCAATATCGTTTGTACGAATTGATTTTTGGGCATTTGTAATACGTGGATTTTGCGGGATTACACGTCCATCAAAATATTTTTTTAATGTCGCTACACCACTGTTAATCCATAACAGAGATGGATCTTCATGCGGAACTAGTGATGCACTAGGTTCTACTGCATGTCCTTTTTCTTGGAAAAAGTCTAAAAACATTTGACGAATTTGTGCGCCTGTTAGTTGTTTCATTGTATTTTCCTCCTTAAATATAAAAAACTCCCGCCCCTATAAAAGGGACGAGAGTTAACTCGCGATACCACCCTAATTATGAATTGATTATTATAACAATCAATTCATCACCTCATGGTGCCGTAACGTGGCAAGACGGCAGTGATTAGCTGCTCTCAGGATTAGCTTTCTGTTACCCTTCATTTAAAGCTTCTTTCAGCCATATGGAAGCTTCTCTCTATAAATGGACTGTAACGTACTTTTTCCGTCATTGATTTAATGTATTATATGACTAAATATAATAGAATTCTCTTAAGTTTGTCAATGTAGATAATCATTTATATTGCATTAACCATAGTTATTCTACTATTCATTCTTAACAGCCTTTCAATATATTATGCATTTATTAATAAATTGTACTACCTCTATATTTTTTTCAGAATATTATTTTTTTGTTATAATTAAATTATCAATAATAAAGGAGCGAGCAAAATGACAACTTTATTGAACAAGGCTAAAAACATATTAACGACTGACGAAACGATATTATTTTACAATGCATGTTCATTAGATATATTTATTTATCGTTCCGTTGCAAGACCAGGACTGTTAATTTTAACGAACAAACGGCTCTTCTTTTATGGACCAGATGTAAGTAAGAACCCAATATTTGAAGAGTACTCTTTTGCAAACATTTCTAATCTAAAAGAGCAAAAGCGGCTTTTCAGCAATCAAATTATATTTATGTACGATAATGAATGGAAAAAAATAAAGCATATTCAAACAAATGATGTAAGCTCTCTCGTTCAACAAATACACGAGCAACTCTCTAAATAATGAAAGCCCTCTACTTTTATAAGTAGAGGGCTTTCATATTACACATCTTCTTTTTTCCAAAGAGGTCTTACATGAACAATCACTGTACGAATAACCGCTAAAATTGGAACTGATATTAGTAATCCTACAATCCCAGCTATCTCTCCTCCAACTAGTAATGCAAGCATAATAATAACAGGATGCATACGAAGTGACTTACCAACGATGTAAGGTGATAAAATGTTACTTTCCAAAAACTGCAAAATAGCAATCGTAATTCCCGCCTTAATGAGTAAACTCGTTGATACCGTTGCCGCAATCATCAATGTCGGAATCGCCCCTAAAATAGGACCGAAGTACGGGATTATATCCGTTACCCCAATAATAATGCCGAGTAATAGTGGATATTTCATACCGATAAACCAAAAGGAAAGAACAGATACTCCCCCTAATACTAAGCAAACAAATAACTGTCCTCGAATATAACTTCCGAGTGACTTATCAATTTCCTTCGCCAGCATTTGCCCTGTACTACGCCACTTACTTGGGACTAGTTTCCAAAAGATGTGATAAAATTCACCGTAATCTTTTAATATGTAAAATACAATGAACGGTATTAAGAAAATAATAAGCAACGAATCCAGTACGCCACGAGCCGTACTCATCACTTTATTTAAAAGTGATTGTATCTTCGTTTCTACACCAACAAAAATTTGTTTCACCTTTTCATGAATAAATGATGGGAAATTTGCTGTTTGTTCTGTGACGCCATCCATCCAAGAATCATACATTTTTGTAAACTGCGGAAATTGTTCATTAATCTCTTGTAACTGTTTAATAACAACTGGCGTTCCTTTATAAATCCCATAACCAATTCCGCCAAAGAAAAGGATGTAAATAAGCAAGATAGCAAGTGTACGTGGCATCCCTTCTTTATGAATTTTTTCAATTAAAGGATGCAATAAATACGCAATAAAGCATGCAATAAGAAACGGTGTAATTGCCACTTTAAATACAAAAATAATCGGTGCCCATAGCGGCTTAATTTTTAAAAAGACAAGTAAACAAAGAAATACTAGTAACAATAACCCTAAACGATATATCCAAATGATTTTAAGATTCTTCACACGAAAAACCTCCTCCACCTTTATTTTGAAAATAAACAGGGTAGGTTATGTGCAAAAGTTTTAAAATCTTTTCGTGCAGACCATACTGTTTTGTAAAGACATACATATACATAACATAACAAGGACAACCACCCCTGAGAATGCAGCATGAAACAATATAATCAGGAGGGCTAATAATGGTTTTATTTATGCTCGTATTATCAGCACTTTTTATGATTCTTGAATGGGTTTGTATCGGGTTTGGGATTTGGAAAGGTTTCTTTATTCGTTCCTCGCGAAAAGAAAGGGCGACGCAGTTATTTCATTACGGAATGCTTGGCGTTGGATGTTACGGCCTATCGTATCTCTTCTCTGAAATTGGACTTTTATATTTACATACAAGTGCATAAAAAAAACTCCCTTATCATGAAGGGAGTTTTTTGCGCTTATAAATAAGATTTAATCATCTTACGTGCTTTTTTCATATTGCGTTTTGAAAATACATCTTGCTTGCGAGCATATTGATATGCTGCCGCTCCAACACCTAATGCGATTAATGAATTGCGTAGATTCAAAGTAAATCCCCCTTTTCGTTATCCGATCGTTCTTTCGTTCTCATCAAATAAATCATCAAGAGAGCTTAATGAACCATCTTCCTCTACTTGATGCGTATGGATTTTCCCTTTTGAAACCGATAATTCGATATAACAATTCCAGCAATAAAATTGGTTGACACCTATTTTTCCAATGTCTTTCCCTTTGCAATTTGGACAAATGAACATATGGCTTTCATCTCCTTACAGTCTCCCAGATTCTATTCGCCATTATGTCCAAACCGCATTCATTTATACATTGCTGGAGCCTTTCAACGTTATACGTTTGAAAGTTTCACTATATAATTTCACCTTGTTACATGAAATCATACGGTGAAATGTTTTCCACGTCCATTTCTTCGCCATTAACTGTTACCATCTGTACTTCTCCTTGTGATTCTTGCAAACGATTCGCTAAAGTCGTTTGACGCATTGCATCATCAAGGCGATTTACACCAGATTGGAAAGCTGCTTCCTCCCCGCAAATAATGAGGAACTTTTTACTTCTTGTAATACCAGTGTAAATTAAATTACGACGTAACATACGATTGTAACTTTTCACTATCGGCATAATCACAATCGGAAACTCACTACCTTGCGATTTATGAATCGAACAGCAATAGGCATGTGTAATTTGATTTAAGTCTGGCTTTGTATACGTTACCTCAATTCCATCAAATGAAACGATAATCATATCTTGTTGTTCAACGTTCTCTTTCGCATAAAACACCGAAACAATTTCTCCGATATCACCATTAAACACTTGGCTCTCCGGTTGATTAACGAGTTGCAGTACTTTATCGCCTCTTCGGTATACAACATCACCGTAAGCAATTTCTTTACTCTTTTCCCTTTTCGGATTAAACACTTCTTGCAACGCTTCGTTTAGTACATTAATACCGGCAGGGCCACGATACATCGGGGCCAGTACTTGTACATCTCTTGCGCTAAACCCTTTTGTCTTAGCATTTTCACAAACCTTCTTAACAACCTCAACAATTTGAGCTCCTGTACAGCCGATAAATGAACGATCTTTTTGATTTTGCGCTAAATCTGGTGGAAGCGTTCCATTTTTTATCGCATGGGCGAGTTGAATAACAGATGAGCCTTCCGCTTGACGATAAATTTCAGTAAGCTTCACTGTTGGAACTGCACCTGCATTCAATAAATCTTTCAACACTTGTCCAGGTCCTACAGATGGTAATTGATCTTCATCACCTACAACGATAACTTGAATGTTAGTCGGCAATGATTTAAACAGCTGATTTGCAAGCCAAATATCAACCATTGAAAATTCATCAATAATAAGCAATTTCCCTTGTACCGGATCCGTTTCATTACGCTGGAAAGACCCTTCTGGGGTCCAGCCAAGTAAACGGTGAATTGTACAAGCTGGAAGCCCTGTTGATTCACTCATTCGCTTCGCTGCTCTTCCTGTTGGGGCCGTTAATAATATCGGAAATGGATTATCGTCACTGTATTCATTCGGATTTAACGATAGGCCATGAAGTGACGCATACATTTCAACAATTCCTTTAATAACTGTTGTTTTCCCTGTTCCTGGTCCACCTGTCAATAACATCATCGGTTTATGAAGTGCCGTTTGAATCGCTTCTTGTTGAAACGGTGCATACTGTACATTCAGTTGTTCTTCAATTTGACCTAACGTCTTTAACACTTCTGCTTCAGGAAATGAGGGTGTTTCCTCCTGATTCATAAGCCTGCGAATAGACTTTACAACACCTTTTTCTGAGTAGAATAACGATGCTAAATACACTCGTTCTTCTTCTATGATAACTTTCCCTTCACTTTGCATCATTTCAACGCAAGCTACAATGTCTTCCTCGGTCACTCTTCCTTCTTGATTATTTAAAAGTGACATCGTTTCTCTTACAAGTTGATTTTTCCCCATATAAACATGACCAAGTTGCAATGAAACATTCTCTAACGTATAAAAACAACCCGCACGTACACGGTCATCATGATTACCCGATATACCTAACGCACGTCCTATATCATCCGCTCTTCCAAATCCAATCCCGTCCACTTCTTCAATAAGCTTATACGGATTATTACGAATCACTTCTAATGTCATCTCTTTATATTGCTGGTAAATCTTAATAGAAAGCTTCGTTCCAAAACCGTAACCATTTAAAAAACTCATTACTTTCTCTAGTCCTTGATGTTCAACAATTGTCTCATATATTTCTTGAGCTTTTTGCTTATTGACAACACCATTTAACGCATCTGGATCATCCATAATTTTAGAGATGGCATGTTCCCCAAGATGATCCACAATTTTTTCAGCTGTACGCTTTCCTATCCCTTTAAATAAATCACTCGCTAAATATTGCACCATACCAGCTTTTGTTTGCGGCAATTCTTTCTTAAATGTTTCAACTAAATATTGTTTCCCATACTTCGGATGGTCTTTAAAATGCCCTGTCAATGTAAACACTTCATCTTCATGCATGCGGGGAAAATGACCGTTTATCATCACTTTTTTTTCGTCGTACGTTTCATTCGTCTCAATGACTTTCATACTGACAACGGAATAGAGGTTTTCTTCGTTGTGGAAAATGGTGTGAAGAACTTGCGCTTTTATAAACTTTTTATCTTCCTCAAACAAATCCATTGCATGTTGATTTCCCATCTTTCCTCTCCTTTCCGGTTCGTTTCACTTTAATGAGCAGTACATCCCCCACCTATTTAGATGAGGGATAACTACCCATTAAACTATATTTTCATCTTATTCAGCTTCTTGCTCCAATAAACGAACACCATTACCAGCTAAAAAGTGATCTGGCTGAATTTCAGTTGCTTTCTTAAATAAAGTAAGAGCCTTCTCGTTATTTTCTTCAAATACGTACGCAACACCTAAATTATAATACGCATCTGCATGCTCTTCATCCATTTCTAATACCTTTTCAAAATAAGGTTTCGCCTCTTGAATATGTTCTAAACGTGCAAAGCAAAGTCCGCACTGGAACACAGCCTCTACATCGTTTTCATCTAATTCTGTTGCTCTTTGTAAAAATGGAAGTGCAAGACGATCATTTCCAAGCTGCACATGTGTAATACCTAACATAAATGTTACATCAGCTGATTGTAATCCCGCTTGCATCGCTTGTTCAAATACAGCCTTTGCCTCTGCAAATTGCTCTTGACCGTAATATACATTTCCTAATCCATAATAAGCAGCCGCAGATTTATCATCTAATTCTAATGCACGTTTATAAAATAAAATTGCTCTTTCACTATCACCTAGTACATCTAATAAGTTCGCAAAATTAATGTATCCAAGCGCATCTTTCGGATTTTCTTCGATTGCTTCTGTGAAATTTTTAGCAGCTTCTTCCCAGTTTCCTTCTTGCATATATTGAATACCTGTTTCAAGTTTGTTTGACATGTCCTTCACCTCTACAACAAATTATAACAAAGAATGTATTTTCCAAGCGAACGAAAATTCGCTTTATGTAAAAGAAACCTCTAACCGCTAATCGGCAGAGGCTTCTCATTTTATCCTAAATAATCCAATTTCTTACCACTACGATATACTTCATCAATTGTAGCACCGCCTAAGCACTCATCTCCATCATAGAAAACAACTGCTTGTCCTGGTGTAATTGCACGAATTGGCTCATCACAAAGAATACGAACTGTATTTTCATCAACGATTTGAACCGTTACTTTATTGTCTTCTTGACGATAACGGAATTTCGCTGTGCACTTAAATTCTTTTTCTTTCGCTTCATTACTTACCCAGCCGATATTCGTAGCAATAACTTCATCACCATATAGAAGCTCGTTATGGAATCCTTGATCAACATATAAAATGTTTTCTTTCAAGTCTTTCCCAACAGCAAACCACGGATCACCGTTACCACCAATACCAAGGCCATGACGTTGTCCAATTGTATAGTACATTAAACCGTCATGCTTCCCTTTCACTTCACCAGATAATGTTTGCATCACACCTGGTTGCGCTGGTAAATAGTTGCTTAAGAAATCTTTAAAGTTACGCTCACCGATAAAGCAAATACCAGTACTATCTTTCTTCGCCGCTGTCGCTAAACCAGCTTCTGTCGCCATTTCACGAATTTGCGGTTTCTTTAATTCACCTAATGGGAACATTGTTTTTGATAATTGCTCTTGGCTTAATTGATTCAAGAAATACGTTTGGTCTTTATTATCATCAACGCCGCGAAGCATTTTATATTCGCCGTCCATATAAGCAACGCGTGCATAATGACCTGTCGCTACATAATCAGCACCAAGCGCAATCGCATGCTCTAAAAATGCTTTAAATTTAATTTCTTTGTTACACATTACATCTGGGTTTGGTGTACGACCAGCTCGGTACTCATCTAAGAAGTACGTAAATACTTTATCCCAGTATTGTTTTTCAAAGTTTACTGCATAATACGGAATGCCAATTTGGTTACACACTTCAATTACATCATTGTAATCTTCTGTTGCTGTGCAGACACCATTCTCATCTGTATCATCCCAGTTTTTCATAAAAATTCCGATTACATCATAACCTTGCTCTTTTAATAAAAGAGCTGCTACAGATGAATCGACGCCACCGGACATCCCGATGACAACGCGTGTTTCTTGAGGTAGTTTGTTCATCATGTCACCTCCCATGCTAATTTTGTGTTAATCGCTTCACGATTTTCACTGTTTCGTACGCCGCTTTCTCAATTTGCTCTTTCGTATTTCCAAGTCCGAAACTAAAGCGTACGGATGAACGTATTTGATCGGAGTCTTTTCCGAACATCGCTACTAATACATGTGATGGATCAATCGAACCAGCTGTACACGCCGAGCCACTTGACACTGCAATGCCAGCTATATCTAAGTTCACAAGGAACGGTTCAATGTTCATTCCTGTAAAACTGATATTAAGCACATGTGGTAAGCGATATTCTAAGTTTCCGTTTACCTCGAAAGTAATGTCTTCATTTTTGAAGACAGATACCATTATATCTTTAAACTCTTCATATTGGGCATTTTTTTGCTCACGAGTTTTTTCAGCTAACAAAATTGCATGTTGCAAACCAACGATACTCGGTACATTTTCAGTACCAGCACGGCGTTTTCTTTCTTGCTCCCCGCCTATTAATAACGGTTCAAATTTCACATTTGCACCAGCGTATAGGAACCCTACACCTTTTGGTCCATTAATTTTATGAGCTGAAATCGATAATAAATCAATGCCGAACTCTTTCACATCTATTTCTACTAATCCGTAAGCTTGTACCGCATCTGTATGAAAATAAGCTTGATGCTCTTTTAGCAACTTCCCTATTTCCGTGATTGGTTGCATCGTCCCGACTTCATTATTCCCAAACATAACGGATACGAGAATCGTCTCTTCTGTTAATGCATTTTGTATGTCAGAAACTTGAACGCGTCCTGTTTCATCAACAGGTAAATATGTCACTTCAAACCCTTCGCGCTCTAACAATTCACACGTATGCAAAATTGCATGATGTTCAATTCGCGTCGTTATAATATGGTTACCTTTATGACGATTCGCACGTGCTACACCTATAAGCGCTAAATTATCAGCTTCTGTACCACCGCTCGTAAATATAATTTCATTCGGATTCGCATGAATGCTACGTGCTCCCGCGCGTCTCGCCTCATCTACTGCATGGCGCGCTTGACGTCCATAAAAGTGAATACTAGACGGGTTCCCGAATGTTTCTATCATATATGGAATCATCTTTTCGACCACTTCTGGGTGAGTCGGAGATGTCGCAGCATGATCTAAGTAAATGCGTTCCATTAAATCTCCTTCTTTCCAAATCGTTTCACAAGGAATTAAATGTAAAACATATAGCCCCCGTGATTTTCTTCCTCATAACGTACTAAATCTTCTAACGTTGTACTATCTAACACTTCTTGCACCGCATCACGAACACGCATCCATAATTGGCGTTGTGCCGGTTCCTCTTCTTCTATCATTTCTACAACACTAATCGGACCCTCTAATACACGGATTACATCCCCAGCTGTAATGTTAGCTGGCTGATCAGACAATACATATCCGCCATATGCCCCGCGCGTACTCTTTACTAGACGAGCGTTACGAAGTGGTGAAATTAATTGCTCTAAGTAATGTTCCGATAAATCATGTGCCTGCGCAATTGATTTTAAGGAAATTGGACCTTCACCAAACTTTTTTGCAAGATCGATCATAATTGTTAAGCCGTAGCGGCCTTTCGTTGAAATCTTCATCTATTTTGCACCTCTTTTCAAATTTTCACTTCTATTGGTTATATCTTATTTATAAAAGAACACAATTTAAAATCCTATGAAATTATAGCATAATATAGTATTATAAGAAATTTCAACTTGTGTATCAAAATGATAACATAAAATCACATTGAAAAACTCGGAAATTATTACAATTGAAAGAAAAATGAAAATATTTATATTCATTTTTCCCACAAAACAGCATCCTATTTCAAATTCCACTAAAAAAAATGATACGATAGAAAGAGATTATACATTAAGGGAGACGGTAAAAATGAAACAGCCACTCGCACATCGAATGCGCCCTACAAATATTCAAGAAATTATCGGACAACAACATTTAGTTGGTGAAGGAAAAATTTTATGGCGAATGGTCCAAGCAAATCATTTTCAATCTATGATTTTATACGGCCCTCCAGGCACAGGAAAAACATCCATTGCAAGCGCAATTGCAGGAAGTACTGGAACCCCTTTTCGCCTATTAAACGCTGTTACTCATAATAAAAAAGATATGGAAGTTGTTGTACAAGAAGCAAAGATGCATCGACACCTCGTTTTAATTTTAGATGAAGTACACCGTCTAGATAAAGCAAAACAGGATTTTCTATTACCTCATTTAGAAAGCGGACTCCTTACCTTAATCGGTGCAACAACGAGTAATCCGTTCCATGCTATTAATTCTGCTATTCGAAGTCGTTGTCAAATCTTCGAATTACACGCATTAACAGAAGATGATCTTTTAATTGGCTTAAAACGAGCACTTGAAGATAAAGAAAAAGGTCTTGGGGAATATGATGTAACGGTTACGCCGGAAGCATTACATCACTTTGCAAATGCATCTGGTGGAGATATGCGTTCTGCTTATAATGCACTTGAACTAGCTGTTTTATCTAGCTTTACAACGGACGAAAAAGCTGCGGTAATTACGCTAGAAATTGCAGAAGAATGCTTGCAAAAAAAGAGCTTCGTTCACGACAAAGGTGGAGATGCTCATTATGACGTATTATCGGCATTTCAAAAATCGGTGCGCGGAAGTGATGTAAATGCAGCACTTCATTATTTAGCACGTCTTATTGAAGCTGGTGATTTACAAAGCATTGGTAGACGTCTTCTTATTATGGCATATGAAGATATCGGACTTGCTAGCCCACAAGCCGGACCGCGTACACTAGCAGCTATAGAATCAGCGGAACGAGTTGGATTCCCGGAGGCACGCATACCACTTGCAAATGCTGTTATCGAGCTTTGCTTATCACCAAAATCAAACTCAGCTTACAAAGCACTTGATACTGCATTACACGATTTACGTAACGGTCAAACAGGCGACATTCCAAGTCATTTAAAAGATAGTCATTACAAAGGCGCAGAATCACTTGGAAGAGGCATTGGATACTTGTATCCACACGACCATCCAAATGGATGGGTACAACAACAATACTTACCTGATAAAATAAAAAACAAACAATATTATAAACCGAAAACGACAGGGAAATTTGAGCAAGCACTTTCTACTGTATATGAAAGATTACAAAGTTCGAATAAAACGAAAAATAAAGGGTAACCTAAGCGAAAACGTCACCATTATGGAGGCTTCGCTTATGAAAACACGTCAAGATGCATGGACAAAAGAAGACGATCTCCTTTTAGCAGAAACTGTTTTACGACATATTCGCAGCGGTAGCACACAAATAAAAGCATTCGATGAAGTCGGCGATACATTGAACCGCACTTCCGCAGCTTGCGGATTTAGATGGAATGCTGAAGTAAGACCGAATTACGAAGATGCGGTGCAACTTGCAAAAAAACAACGTAAAGAATTAAAACGCTCTGAAGCTAAAATAGAAAAAGAGCATTTCACGCAAACGAAACAACTCGTAATTGATGCCGAGTTTTCAGAAGATATTATGCCAAACAAACAGGATCTTACAATCCAACATGTCATCTCGTTTTTGCAAAACTTAGAGCATACCAACCCTTCACTCGCAAAGTTACAAACTGAAAATGAAGTATTACAAGCTCAGCTCACGACTTTGAAAAAAACGAATCATGAACTGGAAGCAAAATTAGCGGTACTATCAAAAAAACAACAAGCAATCGAAGAAGATTATGCAATGCTTGTTAGAATTATGGACCGTGCTCGAAAACTCGTTTCGGTTGAAGAACAAGAGGAACAGATCGCTCCAATTTTCAAAACAGATCAAAATGGAAATTTAGATATTATTTATTCTGCAGAAAATTAAAAAGGATGTCACCTAGTCGGGGTTTCTGACTGTGTGGCATCTTTTTTTCTTCGGTAAAAATAATATTTATGAATATAATTATATAGATTTACAGAAAGAAATTGACAACAATAGACCTCAAGTTCACACAAGGAAACACAAGGGAATAATTGGATATTACTTACTTAAATGTTACTATAAAGATATATGTTTGAAAGGAGATGGTTGCTATTTCATTAATAGTCTTCAAAATAACACTCGGTATTCTCGTTCTAATATTAGGTCTTTTTACCATTAAGAGTTTAAAAAAGACTTCCGCCTATAAGTCGGATAAATACGATTATTCTTTATTAGGATTACTTACATTCGAATTATTAGTATTGCAAATATATGCAATTCTTTAAAACATAATAGAAAAAGCATATACCCTAGACGGATATATGCTTTCTTTTTATTCTTGCCCTACACGCTTCACTTCAACGTTTTTAATACGTTCACGTACAACGTGACTTGCCATAATTAGGCCTGCCACAGATGGTACGAATGCATTTGATGAAGGTGGTAATTTCGCTTTACGAATTTTTGCATTTTCGTCTGGTACGATTTCTTTACGTACTTCTTCACGAATTACGATTGGGTTTTCGTCAGAGAAGACAACTTTTACACCTTTTTTAATACCATCTTTACGAAGCTTCGTACGAATTACTTTCGCAATTGGATCTGTATGTGTTTTAGAGATGTCCGCAATACGGAAACGAGTTGGGTCCATTTTATTTGCTGCACCCATGCATGAGATAATTTTAATTTTTCGACGTAAGCATTGTTTAATTAAATGAATTTTGAACGTAATCGTATCAGATGCATCTACTACGAAATCCAATCCATGTTTGAAGAACTCTTCATATGTTTCATCAGTATAAAACATTTCTAGTCCAATTACTTCACACTCTGGATTAATGTCTGCGATACGCTCTTTCATTAATTCTACTTTTGAACGTCCTACAGTAGATACTAACGCGTGAATTTGACGGTTTACGTTTGTAATATCTACAACGTCTTTATCGACTAATACGAGACGTCCTACGCCAGAACGTGCTAACGCCTCTGCCGAAAATGACCCTACGCCGCCAATTCCTAAAATACCGACTGTACTATTTTTTAATATTTCAAGTCCTTCTTTACCGAAGGCTAATTCATTACGTGAAAATTGATGTAACATTCAGCTCTACACTCCTATTACAAAAATGGTCTATCATGTATTCTAGCGTTTTTCCGACTATTTGTATAGAAAAAGTTATAGAATTCCTAAAAATACATATTTCGAGAATAAAAACATAGTGTAAACCGAATTTTATTTTTTCCTAAATATCCGTTTAAAAAGGAGGATTCAGAGAACCGAGCAAATCGAGGCACGTATGCTAGGAGGAGCGCAGTGTAGGAGTACTACTCGAGCACCGGACTAGCATATGTAACGATGAGATGCGACAGTTATCTAAACCGGACTTTTTAAACAACCCTTTCAATATACCCTTAAAAAGGAGGATTTAGAGAACCGAGCAAATCGAGGCACGTATGCTAGGAGGAGCGCAGTGTAGGAGTACTACTCGAGCACCGGACTAGCATACGTAACGATGAGATGCGACAGTTATCTAAACCGGACTTTTTAAACAACCTCTCAAAAAAAGTCTAGACGGCTATAGTATAACCATCTAGACTTTATTCTTACTTCTCTTCTTTTAAGCTTAATTTTAAGTTTAACTCTTCAAGCTGTGCTTCTGCTACTGGGCTTGGAGCTTCTGTTAATAAGCAGCTTGCGCTTGCTGTTTTCGGGAATGCAATTGTATCACGAAGGTTCGTACGGCCTGCAAGTAACATAACAAGACGGTCTAAACCTAATGCGATACCACCGTGTGGTGGAGTACCGTATTCGAATGCTTCTAATAAGAATCCGAATTGCTCTTGTGCTTCTTCTTGTGAGAATCCAAGTGCTTTGAACATTTTTTCTTGTACGTCACGCTCGTAAATACGAAGTGATCCACCGCCAAGCTCATAACCATTTAATACAAGGTCATATGCTTGTGCACGTGCTTTTTCTGGTGCCGTTTCTAATAACTCAACATCTTCACGGAATGGCATTGTGAATGGGTGGTGAGCTGCGAAGTAACGGTCTGCATCTTCATCGTACTCAAGAAGTGGCCAATCCGTTACCCATAGGAAGTTAAATTTACTTTCGTCAATTAACTCAAGCTCTTTACCTAGACGTAAACGAAGTGCACCTAAGCTATCTGCAACAACGCTCTTCTTATCTGCTACGAATAGTAATAAGTCGCCAGCAGTAGCTTCTAATGTAGCCATTAACGCGTTTGCTTCTTCTTCACCGAAGAATTTCGCGATTGGTCCTTTTAAGCCGTCCTCTTCCACTTTAAGCCAAGCTAGACCTTTTGCACCGTATACTTTTACGAATTCAGTTAATGCATCGATATCTTTACGAGAGTATTTGCTCGCAGCACCTTTTGCATTAATTGCTTTTACTTGTCCGCCGCTTTCTACAGCACTTGTAAATACTTTAAAACCACAACCTACTGCAAATTCAGATAGGTCTGTTAATTCCATTTCAAAGCGTGTATCTGGCTTATCAGAACCGTAACGAGCCATTGCATCAGCATATTTCATACGAGGGAATGGTGCACTCACTTCTACACCTTTTGCATCCTTCATAACTTTCGTCATCATGCGCTCCATCATATCTAAAATTTCATCTTGTGTTAAGAATGAAGCTTCGATATCGATTTGCGTGAATTCTGGTTGACGGTCTGCACGTAAATCTTCGTCACGGAAACAACGTGCTACTTGATAGTAACGCTCAAATCCGCCGACCATAAGAAGCTGTTTAAATAATTGTGGAGACTGTGGTAACGCATAGAATTCACCATCATGTACACGACTTGGTACTAAATAGTCACGAGCTCCTTCTGGTGTACTCTTCGTTAAAATTGGTGTTTCCACTTCTAAGAACTCTTCTGTGTCTAAGAAGTTACGAATTGTTTTCGTTACGTCGTGACGCATTTTGAATGTGTTAAACATTGCAGGACGACGTAAGTCTAAATAACGATATTTTAAACGCACATCTTCTGATGCATCTGTATCATCAGCAATAATGATTGGCGTTGTTTTTGCTGCATTTAATACGTTTACTTTCGTTGCTTGTACTTCAATACGACCCGTTGCCATATTGTCATTAATTGCGCCTTCACCACGCTCAACAACTGTACCTTCTACGTGCAATACGTATTCACTACGAATAGTTTCTGCTATTTCTAACGCTTCTTTTGATGTTTCTGGGTTAAATACAACTTGCACGATACCTGTACGGTCACGTAAGTCGATAAAGATTAATCCACCTAAATCACGGCGTTTTTGTACCCAACCTTTTAATTGAACTGTTTGTCCAACTGCTTCTACTGTTACTTTTCCACATGCATGTGTTCTTTCAGCCACTGTAAGTTCCCCCTATATTAATTTCTCTGCTACGTATGAAGCAAATACATCTAATGCTACTTCTTCTTGTTCCCCTGTTGCCATATCTTTTAAGTTAATGATGCCTTTATCTAGCTCATCTTCCCCTAATACAGCTACAAATTTCGCCTTTAGACGATCTGCTGATTTAAATTGTGCTTTCATTTTACGGTCTAAATAATCTTTTTCAACTGATAATCCAGCTTTACGAAGATCAAACGCAACTTTCGCAGCATGGTCTTTCGCTTTTTCACCAAGCGCTACAACGTAGCAATCAATACTATGTTCAATTGGTAATTCGATGTTTTCAGCTTTTAGCGCCATAATTAAACGTTCGATACTCATCGCAAAACCGATACCTGGCATTTCTGGTCCACCGATTTCTTGTACAAGCCCGTTATAACGTCCACCACCGCTTAATGTAGTGATAGCACCGAAACCTTCTGCCTCACTCATAATTTCAAAAACAGTGTGTTGGTAGTAGTCTAAACCACGTACTAAGTTCGGATCTTTTTCAAATGGAACATCCATCATCGTTAATAGTTCTTGAACTTTGTCGTAGTATACTGCTGAATCTTCGTTTAAGTATTCTGTAATAGATGGTGCTGTTCCCATTAATTCATGGTTACGGTCCTTCTTACAATCTAAAATACGAAGAGGATTCTTTTCTAAACGAGATTGGCAGTCAGAACAGAACTCACCGATACGTGGCTCGAAGTGTGCGATTAACGCATCACGGTGCGCTTGACGGCTCGCCGCATCACCTAAGCTGTTTAATACAACTTTAATATTTTTTAAGCCCATGCCGCGGTAAAACTCTACAGCAAGTGCAATTACTTCTGCATCAATCGCAGGATCGTTACTACCGATTGCTTCAATACCGAATTGTACGAATTGACGATAGCGACCTGCTTGTGGTCTTTCGTAACGGAACATTTGACCAATATAGTATAATTTCGTTGGTTGTGTTGCATCACCGAACATTTTGTTTTCAACGTAAGAACGTACAACAGGTGCAGTACCTTCTGGACGTAATGTTAAACTGCGCTCTCCACGATCTTGGAATGAGTACATTTCTTTTTGTACGATATCTGTCGTATCACCAACACCACGTAAAAATAGCTCAGTGTGTTCAAAAATTGGTGTACGAATTTCTTTATAGTTGTAACGACGGCAAATTTCGCGTGCTTGCCCTTCGATATACTGCCATAACTCAACGCTACCTGGAAGAATATCTTGCGTTCCGCGTGGGATTTGAATAGACATATTCAGTTCCTCCTCAAATTGTTTTAATCTTAATAAAAATAAAAAAACTCCCGCCTCTACTGTTTGAACAGTAGGGACGAGAGTATTATACCCGTGGTGCCACCCTAATTGAAGCACGTATGCTTCCACTTTTTTAATAACGCTTAAATGTGCGTTCATCCCTACTAAGCATATATGCCGTTCAAGTTGAAACCTCTAGAGTGTCATTCAATCAGTCATCATGCAGAAATGTTTTCAGCCTAAGACATTTCTTCTCTTTCCATGTGTGTCTCATTTACTCTTCTCTATCAACGGTTATATTCATATGTAAATATAAAATTACTATACGTTTGTTGAGTAGGATTGTCAAGTACTCTAAGAGCGTTCAATCTGCTTCTTTAGACGCTTTACATCTTGAAGAGAAATCCCAAACTCAGAAGCAAGTTCCATTGAAGTATTGTTTTGCTCTTTTGAAATAAAATCATGAAAATTTACGTTAAACAGTTGATTTGCACCATTTGTAACAGAATGCCCTTTTTCGTTCATACGCATACGTATATCCCTCACATTCAATATAGATGTTTTACTTTTTATTGTTCCATATTGATGAAAGAGTTATACATAACTGAAACAGCTATTAATTCCAAATAAAGTAAAATTTTAATGAATAAGGGTTTTGTCCATCGCCACTCATTATTAGCCCTCACTAATCAGGCTTCGACGGGCAGTGGATCTCCCACAAATAGCGAGATAAATGAACAAAACATACAACAATGTATAAAAAAGAAGGGATTATATAATCCCCTCTTTTTTAAGCAACACTATTTACTATCCACAATTAAGGTCACCGGACCATCATTGATTAAAGAAACATCCATCATTGCTCCGAACTTCCCTGTTTCTACATGCAATCCTTGCTTACGAACTTCCTCATTAAAGAAATCATATAAACGCTCTGCATAATCAGGTTTGGCAGCATCCATAAAGTTGGGACGTCTTCCCTTGCGACAATCTCCGTATAATGTGAATTGCGAAATTGATAGAACTTGTCCTTCTACATCAAGTACAGAATGGTTCATCTTTCCACTCTCATCTTCAAAAATACGTAAGTTCGCAATTTTTTCTGCAATGTAAGTTGCATCTTTTTCTGTATCTTCATGCGTAATGCCAACTAGTAATGTTAAACCGAACGGAATTTGTCCTACGATCTCACCGTCTACTGTGACAGACGCTTCTTTTGATCGTTGTAAAACAACTCTCATCTTTTCTACACTCCCTATTAATGCATCATGCGTCGTACTGCATAAATTTCTGGAACACGTTTAATGCGTTCTACTACTTTTTTCAAGTGCTGTAAGTTACGAATAGAGATTGACATATTAATTGTCGCCATCTTATTACGGTCACTTCTACCAGAAACTGCCGAAATATACGTTTTCGTCTCTGTAACAGCTTGTAATACTTCATTTAATAAGCCACGGCGATCGTAACCTGAAATTTCAATATCAACGTTATACTCAATTTCTTTTTCAGGACTACCTTCCCACTCTACTTCCAATAAACGTTCTATAGCTTCTTCTGTATGAACATTTACACAATCACGGCGGTGAATCGATACACCTCGGCCTTTCGTAATATACCCAACGATATCATCACCTGGTACTGGGTTACAGCATTTTGATAAACGAATTAATAAATTATCCGCACCACTTACTTTAACGCCAGAATCCCATTTTCGAATTTTCATCGGTTTACGAACTTCTTTAACTTCAACGATTTCTTCTTCTTCACGTTGCTTACGGAATTTGTCCGTTAGTCGCGTAACAATTTGCGACGCTGTAATCCCGCTATATCCAACTGCTGCAAACATATCTTCTTCATTTGCAAAATTGAACTTCTCGGCAACACGTTTTAAATTGTCAGGAGCTAACACTTCTTTCATCTCATACTCTAGGCTACGCACTTCTTTTTCAACAAGTTCACGGCCTTTTTCAATATTTTCATCTCTACGTTGCTTCTTAAAGAATTGACGTATTTTGTTTTTCGCATGAGATGTTTGAGCAAGTTTCACCCAGTCTTGACTTGGCCCATACGAATGTTTCGATGTTAAAATTTCAATGATGTCACCAGTTTTTAATTTATAATCAAGCGTCACCATTTTGCCGTTTACTTTTGCACCAATTGTTTTATTTCCAATCTCCGAATGGACACGATACGAAAAGTCAATCGGAACAGATCCAAGTGGCAATTCCATTACGTCGCCTTTCGGTGTAAAGACGAATACCATGTCAGAGAATAAATCAATTTTTAATGACTCCATAAACTCTTCTGCATTAGAAGCTTCATTTTGCCATTCTAATATTTGACGGAACCATGTAAGTTTCTTCTCTAATGTACCTGTTGTTTCTGCTGTTTTTCCTTCTTTATACGCCCAGTGCGCCGCGATCCCGAATTCTGCAATCTCATGCATTTCTTTCGTACGAATTTGCACTTCAAGCGGATCACCTTTCGGCCCAATTACAGTCGTATGAAGAGATTGATATAGATTTGCTTTCGGCATCGCAATATAATCTTTAAAACGACCTGGCATCGGCTTCCAGCACGTATGAATAATTCCAAGTACCGCATAACAATCTTTAATACTATTTACAACGACACGTACAGCTAATAAATCGTAAATTTCATTGAACTGTTTATTTTGCAGTGCCATTTTACGATAAATACTGTAAATATGCTTTGGTCTTCCAGAAATCTCAGGTTGAATTGCAACTTCTTTTAATTTCTCACGAATACCAGTCATTACTTCGTCTAAATATTCTTCACGCTCTGCACGTTTACGCTTCATTAAATTTACAATACGATAGTATTGCTGTGGATTTAAATAGCGAAGTGACGTATCCTCTAGCTCCCATTTAATAGTACTAATTCCGAGTCTATGTGCTAAAGGTGCAAAGATTTCTAACGTTTCATTTGCAATGCGACGCTGCTTCTCTTGAGGCAAATGTTTCAATGTACGCATGTTATGAAGACGATCAGCTAGTTTAATTAAAATAACTCGAATATCTTGAGCCATTGCGATAAACATTTTGCGATGGTTTTCTGCTTGTTGTTGCTCATGAGATTTATATTTAATCTTTCCGAGCTTTGTTACACCATCGACAAGCATAGCAATTTCTTTATTAAATTCCCGTTCAATATCTTCTAATGTAATTTCTGTATCTTCCACTACATCATGTAAGAAACCTGCTGATACTGTAGCTGGATCCATGTGTAAATCAACTAAAATACCTGCAACTTGAATTGGATGAATAATGTACGGTTCACCCGATTTTCTGTATTGTTCGCTATGCGCATCACGTGCATATTCATAGGCACGTGCCACTAGCTCAATATCTTCATCTGCTAAATATTGACTTGCTTTCTCGAGTACCTGTTCAGCTGTTAGTACCTGCTCATTTGCCATCGAATCACCTTTTATTGAAAATTGACTTTATCTTAATTAAGTAGAATAAATTATATTCTATCATTATAACCTAATGATTGTGAATTGTGAAAAGGAAAAGATTTTACTGACATTTCACCTTATTTTTTTGTGCAATTATACAAAAGTACCCGCTCCTCTCCAAGAGATTCACGGGTACTTTTTATCACCGTAGTTTTACCTATATAGTGATTAGTATTTTTCTAATACTAATACATCGTAACCATCTAACATTTTACGACCATCTAAGTAAGTAAGCTCTACTAAGAATGCAATTCCTGCTACAACTCCGCCAAGTTCTTCAACTAGCTTAATTGTCGCTTCAATTGTTCCACCTGTAGCTAATAGATCATCTGTAATTAATACGCGTTGACCTGGCTTAATTGCATCTTTATGGATTGTTAAAACATCTTTACCATATTCTTTACCGTAGTCAACTGTAATTACTTCACGTGGTAATTTCCCTAATTTACGAACTGGTGCAAAACCTACTTCTAACGCATAAGAAACTGGGCAACCGATAATAAAGCCACGTGCTTCTGGCCCTACTACAACGTCAATGTCTCTTTTCTTTGCATACTCAACGATTGCATCTGTTGCTGCTTTGTATGCTTTACCGTCGTTCATTAACGGTGTAATGTCTTTAAATACAATACCTTCTTTTGGATAATCCGGTACAATTGCGATATGTTGCTTGAAATCCATATTTCTGAATCCTCCTCAGATCTAAAAGGTTTGTAAATACAAATCCTTTACCCTAACTGTTCTACTTCTTTATGATTACGAATCGTTTCAAACCATGTATATAGTTGCTGATATGTGCTATAAACCAATTCTTTTTCTAATTGTAAGTGGTTCATTTTCTCACGATATGTGTTCGATTCAATTAAATCACGCTTTTGTTTTTTGTCTGCCATAAAAATGACGCCATCTTTTATTGTAACAAATTCTAACTCAAAAAACACCTGTGTCATGAAATTTACTGTATCTTTTGACCAACCTTTATGTCGACATAGTTGTTCTCCATATTGTCTTAAAGAAAATGGTGCTTTTTGGCTCAAGAAAGAATAGTACCATTTAAAATGTTCCCTCGTTGGAACAGTACTAAATAAATGATTATTCTCTTGATAAAATAGCGTATAAATTCGCGACGGGAACCCCACTTTAAATAAATCTCGTAATTCATCTGTTCCTTTTGGCAAATCAAGTAACACGATGTATTGATCGTCTAAATGAGTTACTTCTGATGCATGCATCATATGCTCTTTAAAGTCTTCTAAAGAAAATTTATTCAATACCTCTTCAGAAAAATACACCATCGTTATTTTTTCTTTCGGAAGTTCTGATACATTCGCTTCTACGTTACGCATACTACGCCAATCAAATAATTGCCACGCCTCTACAGCAATATCTTGTACCATTAATTGCGGCTTCTTAAAATTATTCCATTCATTGATAGATGCTTCTCCTATTACAGATACCTTTGCAACTGGAGAAATTTCTTTCGCATACGCACCAAATCCAAATCCGATTGTATCCAGTGTCGCTTGTCCATCGCGAAGAGCCATTTTCAAATGAGAGCCATCTGATCCGATTGCACGAATACTTTCTAACTCTGCATCCTTCACTGCAATACGCGGTTTTGGATTTCCAACACCAAATGGCGCTAACTTTTGCATGTCTTCAATTGCTGCCAGTGTTACATCCTCCACTTTACAAAAGACATCAACAGCTGTAATTGGAATAAAATCTTCTTCTGTTAAAATTACCTCTGCTTGTTCATTTAAGCGGCGGCGCAATTCATCTACATCATTCATATGTAGCGTCATTCCCGCTGCCATCGGATGCCCTCCGAAGTGTGGCAATAACTCTCTACAATCTGACAAGTTTGCAAACAAATCAAATCCTGCAATACTACGTGCTGAACCTTTTGCTGTTTCTTTTACAGGATCAATGCATAATACAATCGTTGGACGATAAAAACGTTCCACTAATTTAGATGCGACAATTCCAATTACACCTGGATTCCAGCCTTCTTTTGCCAGTACTAGTACTTTATTGTCTTCTGGGGGGAAATTATTTTCCACTTCAGCGATAGCTTCTTCTGTAATTTGCTTTACAATATCTTTTCGCAGTTTATTCAGCTCATCAATTTCTTCAGCTAGCTCTTTCGCTTCTTCTGGATCATCTGATAATAAAAGATGTACAGCCGGCGTAGCATCTTCTAAACGGCCAACTGCATTAATACGCGGTGCGAGTGAGAATCCAATGCTCTCTTCTGTAATTTCACTTTGCGAAACGTTAGCAACTTTAAATAGCGCCTTTAGTCCGATATTTTTCGTCATGCGCATATGTTTTAAACCGCGCTTCACTAGCAATCTATTCTCACCATGAAGTGACACTAAATCGGCTACTGTACCAATTACTGCAATTTCTAATAAATGTTCTGGTACACGACCTAGTAGTGCATGTGCAACTTTAAATGCAACACCTACACCAGCTAAATAGTGAAACGGATATACACCGCCATCTAATTTCGGATGAATAATCGCAAGTGCTTCTGGCAATTCTGGTGGTGGCTCATGGTGATCTGTAATAATAAGATCTATTCCAAGCTCCTTCGCTACCTTCGCTTCATGTACTGCTGCGATACCAGTATCGACAGTAATAATTAGTGAGAATCCTGCGCTATGCGCCCAACGAAATGCTTCTTCGTTCGGTCCATAACCTTCTGTGAAACGGTTTGGGATATAAAATTCTACATTTGCACCTAATTCTTGCAAAGCAAGATATAACACAGTCGTACTACTTACTCCGTCCGCATCGTAGTCACCAAATATTAATATTTGCTCTTCATTTTGAATCGCCTTATTGACACGTTCTACCGTTCTATCCATTCCTTCTAATAAAAATGGATCATGAAATTCTTGATTTTCTGTATTTAAAAAATCTAAAATCTTATCTTCTGTATCTAGTCCTCTACCGAGGAATAACGAAACGACAAGTGGTGATAATTTTAATTTACTTGCTAATTCACTCACTCGCTCGTCATTATATTCTTTTTCTTTCCAACGCGTCTTCGGTTGTAACACGAAATCACCCCTTAACCTGTTCATTATACAAGACAGATTAAGGGGTGACAATATAATGCAAACTACGCTGCGATATCTATATACTAAAATGTTAATAATGTTTAATTTGGAGAATACGGATTTATATGTACAAACACATTTTGTACGTTATCTTGTTCCATAAGCGTTTCTTTCACATGCTTTCCAATGCGGTGCCCTTCTTCTACAGTAATGTATGGATCTACAGAAACTTTAATATCGACAATAACGTAATGACCATGCTCCCTTGCATATAAAGAACCGATTTTTTTCACACCATCTATTTGAAGTACTGCTTCTCTAAGCGGAACAACATCTTCCTCATGAAGAACATGATCAAGCGTTGCATGAATTGCTTCTGCCCCAATACTCCATGCCATTTTTGCAACAAGAAGTGAAACAAATAATCCTGCAATTGGATCGGCATATACAAGCCAATCTAACCCGAGCTTACCACCAATAATCGCTGCACAAATACCGATTAAAGCTGCAATTGAAGAAAATACATCCGAACGATGTTCATATGCATTTGCAATAATTGCATCACTATTTACCCTCTTCCCTAATCGGAATTTATATTGAAACATTCCTTCTTTCACGATAATTGAAAGAACAACAGCAAAAATCGTAATTCCCTTCGGTGGTTCTAGTTCCTGCGAAAAAGCTTTTATAGACGAAATCGCTATCTCGATTCCCACAATAAATAATAATACTGCAACAATAATCGCTGAAATCGATTCCGCTTTACCATGACCGTACGGGTGATCTTCATCGGGCGGTTGCTTCGCTGCTCGCAATCCAAACAATACAGCTAGTGAACCAATTACATCTGATGCAGAATGCACGGCATCCGCTAATAGCGCTTTACTGTTCCCAATATAACCAATTACCGCCTTTACAATCGCTAATATAATATTACCAACGATCCCGACAATAGCACCAAACTCGGCCTGTTTAAAACGTTCATCTTTTTCCATAATTAAAATCCCTTCTTTTCTTAACCTATCTTTTTATTGTAACAAAAACAGTGATAACAACACCAGTTTTCCCCATATCCCTTCTGCTAAAAAGTTGCTATCTTATTGTATCCACAAACGAAAAAAGAGATGCCTCATAAAGAGACATCATCTTTTTTATACTTGCGGTTCAGATTCTACTTTCTCAACCTTTTTCTTATTTTTTCCCTTTTTCAAACGACGGTTTTCAAGCATTAACCAAATTTGAGAAGCGACGAAAACAGAAGAGTACGTACCTACAACTAATCCAACAAGTAACGCAAACGAGAAGTTACGTAGTGACTCACTACCGAAGATAAGTAACGCAATTACCGGGAATAACACTGTTAATACGGTGTTAATCGAACGGCCAAGCGTTTGGCGAATACTCGCATTTACGATTTCTTCTAAGTCTTTTATATCGCGAACTCGTTTTTTCTGTTTGTATAATTCACGGTTTCTATCAAATGTAACAATTGAGTCATTAATAGAATAACCGATGATTGTTAATACCGCAGCGATAAACGTTAAGTCTACCTCTAATTGGAAAATACTAAACATAACAATCATAACAAATGCATCATGTAATAATGCAAGTACTGCAGATAACGCATACGTAAATCTGAATCGAATACTTACGTATAAAATGATAACCGCAGAAGCAATTAATACTGCGATAAATGCATTTCGTGCAATTTCTTTACCAATAGTTGGTGAAACTGTACTTACATTTGGCTCTGTACCATATTTATCATGGAAGAATGTCTTTGTTTTCGCAATGTCATCTTTCGATAAAACTCCTAAAGTACGAACCGCGAATCCTTTATTGTCATCCCCAGTTGGTACAATATCTTCTTCTTTTACATCAATTTTTAATTCTTTTAAATCTTTATGAACATCCGATACAGTAAGTGCTTGTTTTGATTGCAAGTCGATACGTGTACCACTCGCAAAGTCAATGCCAAGATTCAATTTGAAAATTGGTAGAATAATTGCACCTGCAATTACAACTACAATCGAGAAAACAAGGAATTTATGACCGATATTTACGAAGTTAATACGATCAAATCTTGTCGGTGGATGTACTACACCTTTTGTTAACGGAATAATATCCTTTTGTTTCACACCAAAGTATGCTGGTTTTTTATCGAAGTAACGGCTCTTTACAAGTAAACCTAGTAAGAAACGAGTACCGAATACGTTCGTAACGAAACCGACTAAAATACTTACAATTAAACTTGTTGCAAACCCTTGTACTGAACTTGTACCATATACGAATAACACACCTGCAGCTGCAAGAGTCGTAACGTTTGCATCTAAAATTGTCGCTAATGAACGATGGTTACCCGCACGAAATGCTGACATCATTGACTTACCAATTTTCAGCTCTTCCTTCAATCTCTCGTACGTAATAATATTCGCATCAACTGCGATACCTACCCCGAGCACTAACGCTGCGATGCCTGGTAATGTAAGAACCGCATGCATCCAGTTAAATACGAGTAGCGTAACAAAAATGTATAGACCTAACATAATTACAGCTACAAGACCTGGTAAACGGTAATATACAAGCATAAATAAGAAAATAAGAGCGATACCGATCGCACTAGCGAAAATCGTTTGGTCTAACGCTTGTTGACCAAATTTCGCTCCAACTGATGTTGAATACATTTCTTTTAAATCAACAGGAAGTGCGCCTGCATTTAATAAAGATGAAAGTTGTTTCGCACTTTCAACTGTGAAGTTTCCACCTACGATAGATACTTCAGCTTGATTAAACACTTGGCTTACTGTTGCTGCTGATAAGAACTTCGGATTCGGTTTTGCAGATTCTGCTTTGTATGAATCTTTTCCTTCTTCAAAATCAAGCCAAATTACCATTAAATTCGTTGGTGGTGGCATTTTTGAAATTTTTTCAGTTACTTCACGGAATTTTTCAGCGCTCTTTAGTGTAAGACCTACGCTCGCACGGCCTTGGTCATCAAATGTTTGCTTCGCTCCGCCGCCTTTTAAATCCGTTCCGTCCATAAGAAGGTTGTCATCTACATCACGGAATGTTAATTTCGCTTGTGTTGATAACATTTCACGTGCTTTTTGCTGATCTTGTACACCAGCAAGCTGTACGCGAATTCGATCTTGCCCTTCGATTTGAATGTTCGGCTCACTTACACCGAGAACATTGACACGATTTTCAAGAGCGCCTACTGTACTTACAAGTACGTCTCGATCGATTTTATCACCTTTTTTGGCTGGTTTTACTTCATATAGAATTTCAAAACCACCGCGAAGGTCTAGTCCTAGACTAATTCCTTTTGCTATGTCTTTTCCTGCCGCACCAATTACTCCACCGATTAATAAAACGATGAGGAAAAAGGCGGCAATTCTCGTACCACGCTTTGCCATATGTACCCTCTTTCTGCTACTAACACTTTAAATAAATCTCTTACGATTTACTTTTACACGTGTGCATACGCCTAGTTAGTAGACTTCCTTTCTATAATTTTGCTAGTTCATCACTAGCTGTGTCGGTAAGTTTTTCACAATACCTACACTTTCATTATTTATTTTTTCTCTTCACTACCCCCTTTATATATAATCTTAGACATAATTATTTCCTCATTATCAATACCTATCATTATACTGCAAAAGGAAGAACAAACCAATTGCAGTCGGTTATTTATTTTCATATTCATCAAATGACCAAAGTGGCGCTTGATATGCTTCAACAGTTAAATAATTCATATATTCATTAGTACTTACTCTTAATACATCATTTACTAATTCATATAATCTAACATCACCGTTTATTTTTTTCCACTTCTTCACTTTAAGAAACTTCCAAATATCATCATCTGTTACTCGGTCATAACCGAACATGTGAAACTCTTCTACTTTGCTTTCTAAAACGACTTGTAACTGTCCGCGGTATGATTCTACCAAAGCCTCTTTTTCTAACATACATAAACATCTCCTTCTTATTTCAGCACGAAAAGTCGCTTTTAATCCCGCTCTAATGGACAGCAATAACTACTTTCAAGAGCACTCTCATACTTCACTCTCTTAAATGCCTGTCATTCTTGTCTCATACGTGCATATAAATTATTGTAAATCATTCCACTGATTTTGAGAAGGTAGGAGAAGACCATGACGAGACAAAGCTTTTTAAAAGGCGCATTTATTTTAATGATAGCCGGATTTATTACCAAAATCCTTGGATTTATTAACCGGATTGTAATGGCACGTATTTTAGGGGAAGAAGGTGTTGGCCTTTATATGATGGCCGTTCCTACATTCATTCTAGCAATTACATTAACACAAATCGGCCTTCCTGTCGCAATCGCAAAATTTGTAGCAGAAGCGGAAGCTGTGAACGATAAACAAAGAGTTAAAAAAATATTAACAGTATCATTAGCTGTTACATCCGTTATTAGTATCATTTTAACAATTGGAATTATGCTCCTCACACCTATTTTAGCAAAAACATTATTAACTGATGAACGAACGTACTATCCATTAATGGCCATTTTACCTGTCGTTCCTGTTATTGCTGTTTCTTCTGTTTTACGCGGTTATTTCCAAGGGAAACAAAATATGAAACCTAGCGCTTATGCTCAAGTTATAGAACAAGTTGTCCGCATTACAATTATCGCTATATGCATTCAGTTATTTTTACCTTACGGTGTAGAATATGCTGCAGCTGGCGCTATGTTATCAGCCGTTCTCGGTGAAGTTGCATCGTTATTATTTTTACTCACTTTATTCCAGCGCGAAAAACATTTATCTATACGCTCTGGATTTTTCACTACTGTAAAGGAGAGCAAGGGTACATTTTATTCTCTTATGGATATTGCCCTTCCAACTACAGGAAGTCGTTTAATCGGTTCCGTTTCATATTTTTTTGAACCTATCGTTGTTATGCAAAGCTTAGCGATTGCCGGAGTTGCTGCCTCTGTCGCAACTCAGCAATACGGTATATTAAACGGTTATGCATTCCCACTTCTATCACTGCCAGCCTTTATTACATACGCTCTTTCTACAGCACTCGTTCCATCTATTAGTGAAGCGATGGCTAAAAGACAGCATAAATTAGTGGAACACCGCCTCCAACAAGCTCTTCGGATCTCATTAATTACTGGTGGGTGGTCAGTCGTTATATTATACGTATTCGCTTCTCCTATTTTAACTCTTATGTATGGATCGGATAGTGCAACAGCATTTATCCAGCTTCTTGCACCTTGCTTTTTATTTCATTACTTTCAAAGTCCACTTACCTCTGTTTTACAAGCTTTAAACTTAGCAAGAGCTGCAATGATGAATACATTTATTGGCGCCATCGTGAAATTAATCGTTATTTTTGTACTAGCTTCAAGGCCAGATTTTCAAATGATGGGGGTTGCCCTTGCAATTGCAGCAAATATAGTGACGGTAACATTCCTTCATTACGCTACTGTTTTAAAGAAAATTACATTTACCATTTACGCAAAAGACTACATTTTCGGCGGACTTGCTATCGGTATTGCAGGCGCTTTCGGTTTTTACATTCATAAATATATAATTTTCTCTCATTCACTCGGCGTACAAACATTATGGGAAATCACTTTAACAACAATCGTTTATATTATCCTCCTCTTCACTTTCAAACTCATTCGAAAAGAAGAGTTAAGTCGACTTCCAATCATTCGAAAACTTTCATTTTTGAAGTAAACGGGCTTACTATTTCATATAGTAAGCCTCTAGTTTTCTTTCAAATCAACAAAAAATTGTCCGTTTTGAAAGCTGCAGTATAAAATTTGTGTGATATCGTTATAACCTAAGTTTTTTAATTTTCCAATGAGCCATTCGTCTGTATGTTCAATCATTTGTAAATGATTCAATTGAATTTCTCCATCAATAATAAGAGGAAGAGTAAACTGCAATGTATCCTGTTTACCTTTTTGTTTTTGAAAGACAGATAACTTCCCAGATGGTTCTAAAATAGCGTATTCTACATCTCGGATATCTCCAACTCCTTGCTCCCTTAATTGCATCAATAAATCATCTATATTATAACGCTGCTTTCTCATCTTCTTTTCATCAATTTTCCCCGCATTTACAAGAATAGCCGGCTCACCTTCTATTAAATGCCGAAATCGTTGAAACTTTAATGAAATGACTGACAAAATAATCTGTATACACATAAGAAAAGTCATCGGAACTAATTGGTGCCAAAGTGATTTATCGGTATTTTCAATTGCGACTACAGCCATTTCCCCAAGCATAATGAATACGACTAAATCTAATACACTTAACTCTCCAATTTCACGTTTACCCATAAGACGAAAAATAATTAATATGATGATATACAAAAGCATCGTCCGGCCAATGATTGATACCCATTCCATTTCTACATCTCCTTTTTTACGTATAGACTCCCCTATAAAAAATAAACTAGTCTAACTTGGGCAAAAAGAAAATATGCTTGTATTAAAAAGGGGGAATGTATAAATGGATGGAACGAAAAAATTATCAACCGCAATCGGCTTTGGTATCATTACCTTATTAATTTTTGCATCAATTATTAGCATGGTTATGGCTCTTTTATTAAAGTTTACAGATATGACTGAAGAGACATTAGCCGTTACTATTTTTATACTAGCTCTTTTATCTATGCTTATATCCGGATTTACTGCCGGCAAAAAAGCACAAGGGAAAGGTTGGCTAGTAGGTTTCACAACAGGTCTTACATTCGCTATACTTGTTTTTCTAGTTAACTATTTAGGCTTCTCTCAAACTTTATCGAACTCCCAGTTACTTTATCAATTAGCATTAATGGGCGCGAGTACACTCGGTGGTATTTTCGGGGTAAATATGTCAAAACAAAACAACTAAAAAAGGCCCTGCACATTTCATGCAGGGCCTTTCTCATTAGTTTTTCACAACTTCACGAATCGCATTACGATCGAAAGTTAAGTGTGAACCACCAGATTTAATAACGATTTTCGTCTCATCTACTGATTCGATTGTACCGTGTAAACCACCGATTGTTACGATAGCATCACCTTTTGCTAACTCATTTTGCATTTGAGCAACTGCTTTTTGACGCTTTTGTTGCGGGCGAATTAATAAGAAATAGAAAATCGCAAACATCGCAACGATCATAACGATATTCATCATACCTGGATTCATCTTTTGTTCCTCCTTTTAAATTATGTATTAGAAGTTTTTAGCATTCGGTTTATTAAAGCCATACTGTTCAAAGAATTCTTCGCGGAAATCGCCAAGACGGTCTTCACGAATAGCTTGTCTCACCTGCTCCATTAAGTTTAACAGAAAATGAAGGTTGTGATAAGACGTTAAACGAATTCCAAACGTTTCATCACATTTCATTAAGTGACGAATGTACGCACGAGAGTAATTTTTACATGTATAGCAATCACAATTTGGATCAAGCGGACCGAAGTCTCTTGCAAATTTCGCATTTTTTACAACTAGACGGCCTTCACTTGTCATACATGTACCATTTCGAGCGATACGAGTTGGAAGTACGCAGTCAAACATATCAATACCACGAATTGCACCATCGATTAACGAGTCGGGAGAACCTACTCCCATTAAGTAACGTGGCTTATTATCTGGAAGAAGTGGTGTTGTAAACTCAAGTACACGGTTCATAATATCTTTCGGTTCACCTACAGATAAACCACCTACAGCGTAACCAGGGAAGTCCATTGAAACAAGGTCTTTTGCACTTTGACGACGAAGCTCTTCGAACTCTCCGCCTTGTACAATACCGAATAAACCTTGATCTTGTGGACGTTCATGCGCTTTTAAACAACGTTCTGCCCAGCGGCTTGTACGTTCTACAGATTTCTTCATATATTCAAAAGTAGCCGGGAAAGGTGGACACTCATCAAATGCCATCATAATATCCGATCCTAATGCATTTTGAATTTCCATCGCTTTTTCTGGTGATAAGAATAATTTATCTCCATTTAAGTGGTTACGGAAGTGAACGCCTTCCTCTTCAATACGACGGAAGTCACTTAAACTGAATACTTGGAAACCACCAGAGTCCGTTAAGATCGCACGATCCCAGTTCATAAATTTATGTAAACCACCTGCTTCACGAATAATTTCGTGACCTGGGCGTAGCCATAAATGATACGTATTACTTAAAATAATGCCAGAATCCATTGCTTTTAATTCTTCTGGTGACATTGTCTTAACTGTTGCAAGTGTACCAACTGGCATAAATGTTGGTGTATCAAATGAACCGTGCGGCGTATGTACACGTCCTAAACGGGCACCTGTTTGTTTACAAGTTTTAATAAATTCATAACGAATTGCTGTCATAATTTACTCCTTTTATTTGTTTCCCATTTTAGCGTGAGATGCAACGAACATTGCATCACCGAAGCTAAAGAAACGATATTTTTCTTTTACTGCTTCATTATAAGCATGAAGTACATTATCTCTATTTGCAAATGCACTTACAAGCATAATTAATGTTGATTTCGGTAAATGGAAGTTTGTAATTAAACCATCAATTGCTTTAAATTCATAACCTGGGTACATAAAAATGTCTGTCCATCCAGAAGCAGCACAAAGCTTACCGTCATGATCTGTCGCAATTGTTTCTAACGTACGAGTTGAAGTCGTACCTACCGTAATAATACGTCCACCATTCTCTTTCACGCGATTTAATAACGCAGCTGTCTCTTCAGACATATGGTAATATTCTGCATGCATATGGTGTTCTTCAATCGTATCTGCAGAAACTGGTCTAAATGTTCCAAGTCCTACGTGAAGTGTAATGAAAGCTAACCCGACGCCTTTTTGTTTTAACTTCTCCAGTAACTCTTCTGTAAAGTGAAGTCCCGCAGTCGGCGCTGCTGCTGAACCGATTTCTTTCGCATATACTGTTTGATAGCGATCGCGATCTTCTAGCGTCTCTTTAATATATGGAGGAAGTGGCATTTCCCCAAGTTCATCTAAAATTTCATAGAAGATGCCGTCATATGAAAATTCAAGATGACGTCCACCTTGATCTGCAGTTCCTATGCAAGTTGCTTTTAATTTCCCTTCGCCAAAAGAGATAACAGTTCCTTCTTTTACACGTTTCGCTGGCTTAACAAGCGTTTCCCACTTATCGCCTTCTTCTTGTTTTAGAAGAAGTACTTCAATGTGCGCGCCTGTATCTTCTTTCACACCGTGCAAACGAGCAGGCATAACTTTCGTTTCATTTAAAACTAAGCAATCCCCCTCATGTAAGTAAGAAAGAATGTCTGTAAAATGTTTATGCTCAATATCGCCTGTTTCACGATCTAACACCATTAATCTTGATGTTTCACGATCTTCTAATGGGATTTGTGCAATAAGTTCTTCTGGTAAATGAAAATCAAACAGATTAATATCCATAACTATATCCACCTATTTCTTATTTAAATCGATTTATTATATACATAATAAAAGATAATACAATACTTAACACAATACATGTAATGATAGGAAAATAAAAGGTAACGTTACCTTTTTTCACAAAAATATCGCCTGGAAGCCTTCCTATGAACTTCCAAGCTAATCCAACAACAATGAGCAAAATACCAGCTGTAATAAGCAGCTTTGGCATCTCCGTCATACTTTTGGCATCTCCATTCCGAAATGCTCATATGCAAGCGGCGTTACGATTCGGCCTCTTGGCGTTCGTTGTAAAAAGCCAATTTGTAATAAATATGGCTCATATACATCTTCAATCGTATGAGATTCTTCTCCAATCGTTGCCGAAACCGTTTCTAATCCGACTGGGCCACCACGGAATTTCTCAATAATACCAAGCAGTAATTTATGATCGATATGATCTAGACCTAATTTATCTACTTGCAGTAGTTCTAACGCCATTTGTGTAATTTCCATCGTAACCGTTCCGTTACCACGAACTTGTGCGAAATCTCGTACACGTCGTAATAAACGATTCGCAATACGAGGTGTACCACGAGCACGTCTTGCAATTTCTAGTGCGGCTAACGAATCAATTTCAACTTCGAATACTTCTGCTGTACGTTCAACAATCTCAGAAAGCTGATCTACTGTGTAATACTCTAATCTTGAAAGTACACCGAAACGGTCACGAAGCGGCGCTGATAATGCCCCCGCACGGGTCGTTGCTCCAACTAATGTAAATGGCGGTAAATCTAAACGTACAGACCGTGCTGATGGCCCTTTTCCAATTACGATATCAAGGCAAAAATCTTCCATCGCAGGATATAACACTTCTTCAATTGACCTATGCAAACGATGAATTTCATCAATAAATAATACATCACCCGGCTGAAGTGCTGTTAATACAGCTGCTAAATCTCCCGGCCTTTCAATTGCTGGACCTGAAGTTGTTCTAACATTTACGCACATTTCATTGGCAATAATATTGGCAAGCGTCGTTTTACCAAGTCCTGGTGGTCCATATAGAAGCACATGATCTAACGTTTCTTCACGCATTTTCGCTGCTTCAATAAACACTTCTAAATTATGTTTCGCTTTATCTTGGCCAATATACTGACGGAGCGTCTGTGGCCGTAATGAATATTCTAAATCCGAATCTTCATATGCAGATTCCCCTGAAAGGAGACGTTCGTCCATTATACTCACCTCTTACCATTTAGTAAAAGACTAAGTGCCTTTTTAATATACTGATCCGTCGTTAATGATTCTTTTAATAACTCTGGTACAACGCGAGAAACTTCTCGTTCTGCGTATCCAAGTGCGCGCAGAGCTTCCAGCGCCTCATCAAGCTCAACTGATGAACCTTTCTTCTCATCAAAACGTTCTGTGTCTGAGAATAAA
Organism: Bacillus sp. AY18-3; assembly: GCF_008042305.1. Taxonomy (NCBI): domain Bacteria; kingdom Bacillati; phylum Bacillota; class Bacilli; order Caryophanales; family Bacillaceae; genus Bacillus; species Bacillus sp. AY18-3. Next base: position 153,226 of record NZ_QKQR01000027.1, read on the forward strand.
TCAACAAATGCATCTGGCACGACATCAGCTAGTTTTCCTTTTAAATCTAAAATCATTTGGCGTGCTGTTTTCTTTCCGACGCCCGGGAACTTCACTAAAAACTTCTCGTCTTCGTGTTCAATCGCTTGAACGACCTGTCCTGTTTGACCAGACGCTAAAATTGCAAGAGCGCCTTTTGGTCCAATACCAGACACACCTAACAACTTTGTAAATAATAAACGCTCTTCACGTGTTTTAAACCCGTAAAGTGCCATAATATCTTCTCTCACATAATGATATGTATAGACACGGATTTCTTGCTTATTTCTTTGAAATACATACGGATTTGGTGTGAAAATTTGATAACCAATTCCATTATGGTCAATTACGACATATTCCGGTCCTACATACTCCACGTAACCTGTAACATATTCAAACAAAATACGATCTCTCCCTCTTAAATCATGTATTCCATTTTAACATATTTAATGATAGAAAAGCGAGACTACCCCAACAAATGTTCCCTATTTGAAACTTCTGTTATTTTCCATTGACAGAAAGTATGAAGCACCTTAATATACAGAAGTCGATAATGATTATCAATATTAATTAAAGGGGTTACATCAGGATGAAACAAAAGCTATTTATTTTATTTACTATTATGCTAGTTGTTCTTTCTATCGTTGGCTGTTCTTCTCAAAAAGAAGAATCGAAAGCGAAAGAACAACTGAAAACAAAAGTTGTAAAACACGCTAAAGGGGGAGCTACAATTCCAGTAAATCCAAAGAGAATTGTTGACCTGTCTGGATCAACAGAAGAATTATTACTTCTTGGACACAAACCTGTTGGTACAGCAAACACATATAAAGATAAAATCCAAAATCATTTAACAGAAAAATTAGACGGAGTAAAAGCAGTAGGGTGGTACTGGGCACCTAAAGTTGATCTAGAAGCTGTTACTGCATTAAAACCAGACTTAATTATTTTAAATAATCGTCAATTGAAGATCTATGATCAATTAGAAAAGGTTGCACCAACAGTTGTTTTAGAAACAAACTTAGAAGACTGGCGCGGTAAGTTTAAAGAAGTAGGTAAACTATTTGACGAAGAAAAGAAAGCAGACAAATGGATTGCAGACTACGATAAAAAAGCAGACTCTTTATCTAAAAAAATTAAAGAAAAAACAAAAGATGAGAACTTTATGTTCGTCGCAGTTACACCACAAAACTTCCGTGTATACGGTAGCTTCGGATACGGTGACATCATCTTTAATGACTTAAAACTTCCAGCAACAAAAGGTACAGATTTAAAACAAACGATGGCACAAGTATCGTTAGAAGGTCTTGTTGCATTCCAACCTGATCAAATGTTTATTGTAAACTTTGGCGGCGAAACTGATAAAGTTTACGAAGACTACAAAAACAGTGCCGTTTGGAAAGACAATAAAGCAGTTAAAAACAATCACGTATATGAAGTATCAAATGAACTCTTCAATACGAAAGCTTTCAATCCAATCGGAAAAGATATGCTAATTGATGAAATCGCAAAACAAATTTTAGATAAAAACAAGTAAAAAAAGCAGCTCACCATGAGCTGCTTTTTTTCTTATTTTGCACTGCGTATTGCTTCATTTTTTCAATCGTCTTCACAAAACCTTCTTTTGATTTAATACGAATACCACGCTTCAACTTCGCACGCTCATAGCTCTCAAGCTTTTTCATATCAATTTGAAAGAAGGAATGAATCGCATTATCACTTTTCGGTACACCTTTGAAAATTTGTAATATCCCTTCCTCTGACACACCAAAATAACCGCTCGTCTTTAATAACGGAGAAATATCATCAACTTTCTTTTGTAATACAATTTGTACATCATCACGATCAACGAGCTGCCATTCTTTATACTGCTGTAAAAACTTTTCTAAGTCCGCTACTTTTTCTGTAAAGATTTCCTCACTTACTTCTCCATCAACATACATTCGCTCTAATAAAATTGTAACTTCAGGCTCTTTTTCTGTTACTTCTGGTACTGGCCCTTCCGCCTTCACATTCGTTTCATAAACGAAACAAAACATCATAACGAAAGCTTGCATCGTAATCAGTATCCATTTCATTTCCGTTCACCTCTTTTAGGCAAGATCAAACTTTCATTAGTAGTTTTTCCGGAAATGGAGGTTTTATCCATATAAATGACCATATTACATTTCTCTCGAAAATAAAAAAATGCAGATAAAGTTTTATCTTTATCTGCATTAGCATTTGTTTTTATATAAAATGAAAGACGCCTGCAAAGCAGGCGTCTTGATGCGTTTACGGCGAAAGACCAGGCGACCACATTCGCGTGTTTAGCACTTAAGCATATCTCTCGTCTTACGTAAATTAGCTCATCGCTTTGCTAATATAACATTAATAAAGTATAAGTGCAACATGTTTATAAAAATATTTTATTTCCTCTTTTACTCAAACGAACTTCGTGTAAATTATAAATTGATAAATGCAATATATATATTACAATTAATATAATAGCGAAATCATAATAAACAGGAGATGGATATTGTGAAAAAAATAAAGGATGAACGTCTCATTCTGAAAACATTAAAAAACATACGTATTGCCTTTCTTTTTCAATCGCTTGGTATAATTGGCATTTTAGGATATATCGGATTCACTGAAGGAATGGATCAAACTACGAAATCTCCATTATGGTTATTATTTATCCTTACAAGTATCGTACTTAGTTATTTACAGTTAAGCGTTTCTATCGATGTAGAAGAAGGCGAAAAGGATATAAAGTTAACTCCTTATTACAAAATTATTTTACGCTCTCTTATTGCAGGAACTATTATAGCCATTATTTATATCATTTTCAGTCCAGAAAGACCTCTCTTTGAGGCTATTCTAACAGGTAGTATTTTCTTTATATGCTTTTTAATTTCTTATTCCATTAGTTATTTCATTAAAAAACGTCGTTTACAAGACAACGATGAATAAAGAGGAAGGGCTACCCCTTCCTCTTTTGTTTTGCTATCGCATAGTACCAGTTAAACCGTAACGAATGTCTCGGAACATATTCCCTATATCACGATTAAAATCGTTTGTAACTGTACCATTACGTAGGCGTGTACTCATTGCATCGACACGAGTAAACATGTCATTTCTTACAGAAACATATACATTTCTGTTTCCAACTTCATTTGCAACGGCTTGACGAACTTCGTTTGCAAGTGCCGTTTCATTCGATACTGGATTACGCGGTTTTACCGCAATCGCCACATCGTTTCCATATACAACTGTAGACACGCGGTCTACGTTATTCATACGCTTTACACGATTTGTTATTTTTTCTGCTGTTTTACCATCATTGTTAATGTATGAATTGTTCATTGTAATATTACGTGTTGGATGCGGATTAGCAATTTGTCCGTTGTAATTTACATCGCGGTAATAATTGTTATATCCTGTATCGTTACGACCATTTCTATATGTTACGTAATCTGTATAACGATCGTTACGCGTTACATTATCACGATACTGGTGTGTATCATTATAAGATGTACGCTCGTAATTGTAGTTACGTCCATCCATTGCATTGTTATCTTTTGGTGTACCACATGCAGCTAATGCACTGGTAACTAACAAAGAAGCAGCAATCACTTTTACTTTCGTATTCAATACAAAAACCCCCTCTGTTAGAATGAACTTCTCTTCTGAAAAGCTCCCTCTTATGATGAGTAACAGAGAAGGTTTTTACACTGTTAATATTTCACTGGGGATTTTCTAACATTTGATGTAAATCTTCCATTTTCAGAACGACTCTACATACCAAAAAGGCGGGAATAATCCCGCCTTTTTTAAACTTCCTCTTCGTCCTCTTCTTCTGAAACCGGCTCCCCAAATACATTTGGTGGATCTGGTTGATAATACATCGTTCCTGGCTGTGGCGCATATGCCGATTGAGTTGGTTGATAATATAAAGGATTCGCGTATTGTGGTCCTCCAGGTTGAGGACTATATAGCCTACTCTCTCCTCCGCACCCACAATCTTCCTCTCCTTGCACGAGCGGTGGCATATTATTATCCATTGGCATCATATTTTGATTTGGCATAGACGTATATTGCGGTCCAAACGGTGTTCCTTGCTGATATGGCATTTGATATGGATTTTGTTGTTGATAATACGGATTTTGCGGCATCATAGGCTGTTGGTATGGTATTTGATATGGCATCATATTCGGTGGTTGATTATTATCCATTAT
>NZ_QKQR01000028.1:0-62599 GCF_008042305.1 Bacillus sp. AY18-3
TCGACTCCTCTCGGGCGCGCTTTTCTTTCGGGAAGTGGCTCAGCTTGGTAGAGCACCTGGTTTGGGACCAGGGGGTCGCAGGTTCAAATCCTGTCTTCCCGATATTCCCAAAAACTTGGGGCCTTAGCTCAGCTGGGAGAGCGCCTGCCTTGCACGCAGGAGGTCAGCGGTTCGATCCCGCTAGGCTCCACTTTATTTATTATATGTCTCGGAGGTATACCCAAGTTCGGCTGAAGGGATCGGTCTTGAAAACCGACAGGCGGTGAGAATCGCGCGGGGGTTCGAATCCCTCTACCTCCTCCATTTTCTTTTTAAATGGTTTAGATACATATAATAATAAAATTTTTATTTTTTCCTTCATGGAGGTATACCCAAGTTCGGCTGAAGGGATCGGTCTTGAAAACCGACAGGCGGCGAGAGTCGCGCGGGGGTTCGAATCCCTCTACCTCCTCCATTTTTTAAAAAACATTATATTGTCGCGGGGTGGAGCAGCACGGTAGCTCGTCGGGCTCATAACCCGAAGGTCACAGGTTCAAATCCTGTCCCCGCAACCAAATGGTCCCGTGGTGTAGTGGTTAACATGCCTGCCTGTCACGCAGGAGATCGCCGGTTCGACCCCGGTCGGGACCGCCATTTATGTTGGCTCGGTAGCTCAGTCGGTAGAGCAGAGGACTGAAAATCCTCGTGTCGGCGGTTCGATTCCGTCCCGAGCCACCATTTTTTTATGCCGACTTAGCTCAATTGGTAGAGCAACTGACTTGTAATCAGTAGGTTGGGGGTTCAAGTCCTCTAGTCGGCATCCTTTAGGGGCATAGTTTAAAGGTAGAACTGAGGTCTCCAAAACCTCCAGTGTGGGTTCGATTCCTACTGCCCCTGTAAAAGTGTATGGGCCTATAGCTCAGCTGGTTAGAGCGCACGCCTGATAAGCGTGAGGTCGATGGTTCGAGTCCATTTAGGCCCACCATATATTATTCCGCAGTAGCTCAGTGGTAGAGCTATCGGCTGTTAACCGATCGGTCGTAGGTTCGAGTCCTACCTGCGGAGCCATGGCCCGTTGGTCAAGTGGTTAAGACACCGCCCTTTCACGGCGGTAACACGGGTTCGAATCCCGTACGGGTCATAAAAAAAAGAGTCAGCATATTGCTGACTCTTTTTTTATTTTGTGGAATCCTCCTTTATCAACTGATTTTCCTGAAATAAATAAAGGGATTTAGGAAAAGCTATGGTATGTATAAAAAGGAGGAGACAAAAATGACACGAGTGAGAGACTTTATGAGTACTGATGTTGTACATTGTACACCGCTAGACAATGTATATGAGGCTGCTGTAAAGATGAAAGAAGAATCGATTGGATTGATTCCGGTTGTTGAAAATGAGCAAGTTGTTGGTCTTGTTACGGATCGAGATTTAGTTGTTCGAGGGATTGCTGAGAAACATCCTGGATCTAATAAAATTACAAATGTAATGACAACAAACATTGTTTCAGTTTCTCCAGATGAACCTATTGAAAAGGCTACAGAGTTAATGGCACAGTATCAAATTAGACGATTGCCAGTAGTTGAGAGTGGTCAACTCGTTGGGATGTTAGCACTAGGAGATTTAGCTATAAAAGAATCGGCAGATGATCAAGCGGGATTTGCTTTAAGTGAAATATCAGAGCATACGGAATGAAGTGAGACTTTAATTAGTGGAATAAGTTACGTATAAAAATCAGATACATTATTCTAGTATATAGGGTTAAGCTAATATGTTAGCATGATGTATCTGAGCCATTATATAATAAGTATACAGTTAGTAATTTCAACAGTTTATTTAAATTTGTCATTCCTAATTTTAAATAAGAGAAAAAATGATATACTGATAGATATAAGTATTATGATAGATTTCGAATATAACAATATTTATTGTTAATGATGTAATAATGGATTAATATTTCCTATGTAGACAAAAGGGAAGGGGAATTATATGAGGGCTATACAGCGCGATCCAAATTGGAATTTGGTTACAGATACATATATAGAACCAAATAATTTCGCTGAATTATTTTCTTTACTTGTACCTTGTCATCCGAAAGGTGAAGGGAAAGAAAGAACTATATTAGTGTGGAAAGAAAAAGAATTTTATAAAGAAGAAAATTTAGCGGCATTTATCGTATATGGAATGGATAAAGCAAAAAATTTACCACAGTTTCATAAAGATGAAATTCCAACTTTATTACGTATTCTTCGTTTATGCCAAGAGATTGGCTGGTATGAAGAAGCAAATACTTTTATGGTAACTCAAGGCCTAGCTGAGTTTGTTCACACTTCATTGGAATATGAAACGTGGGATCTTTTGACACAAGCGGTTGCTTTAAACTATTTAATTATTAAATATCGTATTGGTGAATTAACTGATGAGGATGTAGCAATTTGGGATAGAGTTAAATTTAATGAGAAATGTATAACGGACTGTAAACATTTATTATCCCATAAAGAAGTATTAGAATTTACATTCTTTTATATGTGTAAGAGAGCTAAATCTCTATCAAAAGAGCAATTAAATAGTGATATGATGAGTCTAGCAATGTATTGTAATACTTTTGTATATGACTTATATACACATGACTTATTACGAAAATATCGTAAGTGTACAGACTTCCTATCATACTATGGACCTAGTCAAGCGGTGTTAGCTTGTCAAAGAGCTGTACTTTCTCAAATTTCAGATCGATTAGACCCACTCAAGACTACTCATGTAGATGATTATTTATATGTAATGAAAGATATGATGGAGCACATGACGATAGGAATAATGGATCGATATGATCATTTCATCGGAAAACTATTATCATATGTGCCATTTTTCGAAATGATTCAAGTTCCACAACATGCGTATTATTGTGAAGAATTATTGTATATTTGTAAGGGCATTGAATATAAAGAAGAAATATTACGCAATTATATATTTATACAATTACATGATTGTTTACCATCATTCTTTAAACTATTTCTTAAAAATAAGCGTTATGCAACAATTCATGATATTCTGTTCTATTGGTGTGATGATGAACAAAGAATGAGCTTAGAGAAAAAATATAATCTTAGCTTTATTTATGAAAAATATGCTTGCGGATAAAGAGCATTTTCTATATAAATTAAAAAGGATCTCAAGTTTATGTGAGATCCTTTTTTTATTAGTAAAGCAAGGAGAACGCAATTAAGACGAGAAATAACATTCCATAAAGGAGAAATTGTGCCGTATTACTTCCTTGTATACCAAAAAAAGTATTTATTTTTGTGTATAAATTCAATATATATTTTATCGGATTATCTTTGAAAGATCGGTACACAGTGTCTCCTCTTTCTAAGCTTCTTGTTCGTGTTTTTTGGTATTAGGGACATGAATGTATCTAGCTATGAATAATAAAACAGCCATAAAGAATACAGGAAATACGGTAGATAAATAAAAACCATTACTAATAATATTTGTTATTAGGGCACTTAATAGAAAGATGGCATTATATATATGAGCAATTTTTTGTTTTAGTTGTACTTGAAAGGATTCCATCATAATTTCTAAAGTAACAAAAGCAATGATAATAGATAAAAATACAGTGTTTGTATTGTAAATGATTAAACAACAGATTAAACCTAAAAAGGCGAAGTATTCAATTAAGAGAGGTATATTGATATTGCGTTGCATACAATTTACCTAACTAAATATGGCAGTGGGTTTACTGCATTTGTTTTTTCAAAATTCCATTCTCCATTGTGTAATTCAAAATGAAGATGTTGCCCGTATGAATGACCTGTGTTTCCCATATGACCTACTAATTGTCCAGCTTGTACTTGATCACCAGCTTGTACAGTGCGATCTTTCATGTGTGCATAGACTGTTGTATATAATTTCCCGTTTATTTGATGGGCGATGAACACAACATTGCCATAGCTAGCTGAATAATATGATTTCACAACTTTACCTGCAGCTGCCGCCTGGATTGAGACATTACCTTGAGCCGCAATATCTATACCATAATGCATTTGTTCCCAACGTATATCAAAGGTTGAGCTAATTCTTCCTTGAGTAGGGAATTTGAAAACTGCTGGAATGGAAGTAGGTTGAGCCGTTTGAGCTTGTGATTGCATTTGATTTTGCACCACATAATGTTTTGCCACGTATCCGTATCCTGTGCCAAAACGAATTTTATACCAAGTTCCTACAGTTTCCACTACTTGTATTTGTGTACCATTTTGTAATGAACCAAGTAGTGCACCACTTGTACTAGCGTTGCCACGTACATTAAGTTTAGGTGTTGCAACTGTGTATTTCGTATTAGTTTGAACTGTGATGCCTTTTACTAAAGGCTGTGAACCATTGGATACGAATGCTTTTTGTACGTAACCTGTTTTGCCATTATGTAAAATTTTATACCACTCGCCTTGTTCTTCTTGAATGGTAACGAATTTCCCATTTGGTAATACATCTAAAATTGAAGATTCTAAATTAGGTTCAGAACGAACGTTTAATGCATTGGCATTAACGATGTATTGATTATTAGATTGAAGTTTGTTTTTTAGTAGAATAGCATCTTTTTGTACGTAACCTACTTTATTATTAACAGATACTTTATACCAGCCATTAGTTGTTTCAAGTATGTTTACCTTCGTATTAAAGCGAATTGTATCAATTGATGAGCTATTTGCGTTATCTTTTGTATGTAAGGCTACTTGATCGACTTTGACATATCCAGTTTTCACATTAGATAATTGTTCAGCGTTGGCTGTTTGTACATTTGTTTCTCCCATAGAAGGAAGTAAAGAGGCAATTGCGACAGTAGTTGCTGTTAAAGCAGTAGCTTTCATATTCATATAATAGAGACCTCCTCTAGTTGTATAGTTGTAATTTTATTATAGTATAAAGATATAATATAGTGGGTGTATTCACATAAATGTAATATGAAATCAATATAAAAATAAATTTTTTGAGGATAATGATTCCTTTTTATCCAATTAATTAGGATAATAATTTCTAAGATAGAATATAAGTATTATATAGTTTTGTTATTTTGTTGACAATTGGGAAAATTAAAACAGTTGATGATGTCTTATTACGATGTTATACTGACAGTGTTAATTTCATAGTTTGCTAGGAGAGCTGGTGTTGCCAGCTGAGAGTAGGCCGTAAGCCTTTGATCCTTTTCATTACCTGATCTAGATTATGCTAGCGTAGGGAAGCAATTCGGACACTAATAATGAGTCCCCGTTTCTTTGCGTATAGAAACGGGGCTTTTTTGTTTGAAAATTTCATATTGAAACCACTAGGGGTGCTTGTTGTGCTGAGAGAGGAATAATCCTTAACCCTTACAGACCTGATCTAGGTAATACTAGCGAAGGGAAGTGGAACAACGAATAAATTATAATTTTATTTGCTGTAACCACTTCTTATTTAGAAGTGGTTTTTTATTTAGATATATAAATTGAAAGGGGATAGAGAAATGAAATTTTGCGATAGATTATTAGAAACTGTACAACCAGTTTGGGAGATGAGTCATAATCACCCGTTTGTAGTAGGTATGGGAGATGGCACGTTAGAAAAAGATAAGTTTCAGTATTATATTATTCAAGATTATTTATATTTGTTAGATTATGCAAAGCTATATGCGATTGGTGTTGTAAAAGCAACGAATCCACAAGTAATGGGGAAATTTGCTGAACAAATTGATGGCATATTAAATGGAGAAATGACGATCCATAAACAATATGCAAAAAGACTTGGTATTTCTATAGAGGAGATAGAATCTGCAAAACCATCTGCTAAAAATTTAGCCTATACAAATTACATGATGTCTGTATCTCAAAATGGCACACTTGCGGAATTAATAGCAGCACTTCTTCCATGTATGTGGAGTTACTGGGAAATTGGAAAGCGTTTAAACGATATTCCTGGAGCAAGAGATCATGAGTTCTTTGGTGAGTGGATTCAAGGATATAGTTCAGAAGAATACGGTAGCCTTTGTATTTGGTTAATAGATTTATTAAATGAAATGGCAGTTGGAAAGTCTGACAAAGAGTTAGATCGATTAGAGGAGATATTCCTATATTCCAGTCGATTTGAATATTTATTCTGGGATATGTCCTATCGTAAGGAGATGTGGGGATTTGAGGAGCAAGAACATACTACAGTTTCATAATGTTTCTTTTCATTATGATGAGAAAACAATCATCAATGAATTAAATGCTTCTATACAAGATAAAGAGTTTGTAAGTATTATCGGACCGAGTGGATGCGGGAAAAGTACTTTATTTCGCCTTATTACAGGTTTAGAAGAGGTGAGTACTGGACAGATAGAGCTGACAGAAACAAAGAGACATCCTGTAGGCTATATGCCCCAAAAAGATATGCTCCTGCCATGGAGAACGATTATTGAGAATGCTGCCCTGCCGCTAGAGTGCCAAGGTGTACAGAAGAAAGAAGCGCAAATAAAGGCAAAGGAACTGTTACATAAATTTGGTTTACAAGGGTATGAGACAAAATATCCGAAAGATTTATCTGGTGGTATGAGGCAACGCGTATCTTTCATTCGAACTTTATTAACAGGCGGGGAGATATTGTTGTTAGATGAACCGTTTAGCGCGTTGGACGCTTTAACGAAGGCATCTTTGCAAGAATGGCTGTTTGAACAATGGAAAGAGTGGGAAAAAACAATTTTATTTATCACTCATGATGTGGAAGAAGCGTTGTTTCTTTCTAATCGAATTTTAGTAGTAGAGCAGCAACCGATAACTACTTTAACCGAGAGGGTTGTACCACTTGATCGTAATCGAACAAGAAAAGATTTATATAAGCCTGAAGTGTTAGCGCTTAAAGATGAGCTTCTTAGTATGTTACAAAGGCAGGTACTCGTATGATGAACCGGTTGAAGGAGCTATTACCTGCCCTTACACTTACTAGTATTTTACTTGCCTTTTGGGAAGTAGGCGCAAGAATCGTAGACGAAATGTACATTTTACCGTCACCGTCTGCAATTGTGATGAAGATATGGAAACTAAAAGATATATTATTTACGGTTCATTTGCCGGCAACCTTATCCGTCGTTTTAATAGGGGTGGCTATTTCTATCGTACTTGGGGTAGGGCTAGCGATGTTAATGAATGCGAGTAATTGGATGGAGAGAGCATTTTATCCACTATTAGTTGCCTCACAAACGATTCCGATTACAGCGCTTGCTCCGCTCTTCGTTTTATGGTTTGGATATACGATTTGGAGTAAGGTTGTTGTTACTGTTTTAATTACGTTTTTCCCAATTGCGGTCAATACGTATGATGGACTACGCAGTACGAAAAAAGAATGGGAGGAGCTATTAGTTACGTATGGGGCAACGAAAAAAGATGTTTTTCTTAAATTAAAATTGCCGTCTGCTCTTCCTTATTTTTTCTCAGCTTTAAAAATTGCAGTTCCGCTTAGTGTAATTGGGGCAGCAATTGGTGAATGGCTCGGTGCACAAGCTGGGCTAGGGTATTTCAGTAAAAGAATGATGACGCAGTTAGACGGAGCAGGTGTATTTGCACCCATTGTATTGTTATCATTATTAGCTATTTTCTTCGTCATACTTATTTCGATTTTAGAAAAGAAATTTATTAGTTGGAGGAAGCATGCATGAAATTTTTAAAACGCATCTTTATGTTGACATTATTAGTTGCAATGATTACTGGATGTTCTAGTAATTCAGCGTCAGATAAGGGGAAAAAGGAAAAAGAAATAACGGTCATGCTTGATTGGTACCCAAATGCGGTACATAGCTTTATTTATGCAGCAATTGAAAAAGGCTATTTTAAAGAAGAAGGAGTAAAGGTGAATATAAAATTCCCTTCTAATCCGACTGATCCATTAACTTTAGCAGCTGCAGGAAAAGTAACGGTTGGCTTATATTATCAGCCAGATGTTGTCATGGCAAAAGCAAATGAACAAATTCCAGTGAAATCAATTGGAGCTGTCGTACGTTCACCATTAAATCATGTTGTATCGCTGAAATCAGCAGGCATTCAATCGCCAAAAGATTTAGAGGGGAAAACAGTTGGCTATTCTGGAACACCTTTAAGTGAGATGTATTTAAAAACGATGGTAAAAGAAGCTGGTGGTAATCCAGATACAGTGAAAGTAGTCGATGTTGGCTTTGATTTAGTACCGGCATTAATTACGAAAAAAGTGGATGCGGTAACAGGGGCATACATTAACCATGAAGTACCTGTTATGCGTCATGAAGGTCATGAACCAGCGTACTTTAACCCAGCAGATTACGGTGTACCGAATTACCATGAGCTTGTATTTGTAACAGGTGATAAAACGTTGAAAAAAGATAAAGAAGCGTTACAAGCCTTCTTACGTGGTACGAAAAAAGGCTATGATTTCATGAAGAAAAATCCAGATGAAGCATTAAATATTTTATTAAACCATCAAGAAAAAGAAAACTTCCCTCTTGTACCAGAAGTTGAAAAAGAGAGCATGAAAATTTTATTAGAGAAGATGGAAACGAAAGATGAGCCATTCTTATCGGATTCAAAAGAGTCATGGGAGAAACAAAATAAATGGCTGAAAGATAAAGGAATGACGAAAAAAATCGTTCCGGCTGAGGAATTATTCGAAAACATTTTAAAGTAGGCGAATGAATATGAAAAATGAGCTTCATGTAATCTCAAATGGTCACATGTCATTCGAAGAGTTAGTGAATGTAGCGATGCAAATTGAGAGTGAGATTGATTATTTGCATATTCGTGAGCGTGAGAAAAGTACGAAGGATTTGTATGAAGGTGTGGAAAGTCTTTTGAAGAAAGGCTTTCCAGCATCAAAAATAGTGATAAATGATCGAATTGATATCGCTATTTTATTAAACATTCCACGCGTGCAGCTCGGATATCGAAGCGCAAATGTAAGGTCAGTGAAAGAAAAGTTTTCTTATTTGCATGTCGGCTATTCTGTACATTCTTTAGAAGAGGCGATCGATGCATTTAAGAATGGAGCGGATTCACTCGTCTATGGTCATGTATTTCCGACAGATTGTAAAAAAGGTGTACCAGCGAGAGGGCTTGAAGAGCTTTCAGACATTGCAAAGTGTTTATCCATACCGATTACAGCAATTGGAGGAATCACCACGGAAAACACTAGGGATGTTCTTGCTAACGGTGTCAGTGGTATTGCTGTTATGTCTGGGATTATAAGTAGTAGTAACCCGTATAGCAAAGCGAAATCTTATAAGGAATCAATAAGAAAGTGGGCGGAAAAACATGTGTAAGAAGTATGATGTAGCAATAATTGGCGGTGGTGTAATTGGTAGTTCAGTTGCACACTTTCTAGCAGAAAGAGGGCATAAAGTAGCGATTATAGAGAAGCAAAGAATCGCATCTGAAGCTTCGAAAGCAGCTGCTGGTTTACTCGGGGTTCAGGCAGAATGGGATGCATATGACCCGTTATTTGAACTTGCTAGAGAAAGCCGTGCTATATTTCCACAACTTGCAGCAGTTTTACGTGAAAAAACAGGCATCGATATTGGGTATGAAGAGAAAGGCATTTATCGCATTGCCCAAAATGAAGATGAGAAGGAAAGAATTCTTCACATTATGGATTGGCAGCAGAAAACAGGTGAAGATTCTTATTTTCTAACGGGAGACCTTTTACGAGAGAAAGAGCCGTTTCTATCGGAGTCAATTATAGGTGCTGTATATTATCCAAAAGACGGTCATGTTATTGCACCGAAGCTTACGAAAGCATTCGCACATTCCGCATCAATTTCGGGTGCTGATATATATGAACAGACAGAAGTGTTTGATATTCGTATTGAAAATAATAAAGTGACTGGGATTGTTACAAGCGAAGGTATTATCGCGTGCGAGAAGATTGTGATTGCGGGCGGTTCATGGAGCACGAAGTTACTAGGTTATTTTCACCGCGAATGGGGTACATATCCAGTTAAAGGAGAAGTAGTAGCGGTAAGAAGTAGAAAACCACTTTTAAAGGCGCCTATTTTCCAAGAAAGATTTTACATTGCCCCAAAGCGTGGTGGACGTTACGTAATTGGAGCAACGATGAAGCCTCATACGTTTAATAAAACAGTGCAACCAGAAAGTATTACTTCTATATTAGAGCGTGCTTATACAATATTGCCAGCTTTAAAAGAAGCAGAGTGGGAAAGCACATGGGCAGGATTAAGGCCACAATCAAATCACGAAGCTCCTTATATGGGAGAGCATGAAGAAATAAAAGGTCTATATGCTTGTACTGGACATTATCGAAATGGCATTTTATTAAGCCCGGTTTCTGGTCAGTATATAGCTGATTTAATAGAAGGAAAGCAGGAGAATCACTTGCTAGATTCATTGCTTTCTAAACCGGTTTAGAAAGGGGATGGAAGTTTGAATTTAAAAATTAATGGTAATCAAATAAAAGTGCCAGAGAGTGTAAAAACAGTAGCTGAGCTACTTACACATTTAGAATTAGATAACAGAATTGTAGTAGTAGAGCGTAATAAAGATATTTTACAAAAAGATGATCATGCAGATACATCTGTTTTTGATGGAGACCAAATTGAGATTGTAACTTTTGTAGGAGGCGGTTGATTATGTTAAACATTGGACCATTTTCATTTCATTCTAGACTTTTATTAGGAACAGGAAAATTCCCTGATTTTGATGTACAGCAAAAGGCAATCGATGTATCTGAGGCTGAGGTTTTAACGTTCGCAGTACGTCGTATGGATATATTTGATGCAAAGCAGCCTAATTTATTAGAGAAACTTGATGTGAAAAAATATAAGTTATTACCGAATACAGCTGGAGCAAAAAATGCTGAAGAAGCTGTTCGTATTGCAAAACTAGCAAAAGCTTCGGGGCTTTGCGATATGATCAAAGTGGAAGTTATTGGTGATGATAGAACGTTATTACCTGATCCAGTAGAAACGTTAAAGGCATCTGAAATGTTACTAGAAGAAGGATTTATCGTTCTTCCGTATACATCTGATGATGTTGTATTAGCACGTAAATTACAAGAACTAGGTGTGCATGCAATTATGCCAGGAGCATCACCAATCGGTTCAGGACTTGGTATTGTAAATCCGTTAAATTTAAGTTTCATTATTGAACAAGCGACAGTGCCAGTTATCGTTGACGCTGGTATTGGTAGCCCGGCTGATGCGGCATTTGCGATGGAATTAGGAGCGGATGGTGTGTTATTAAATACTGCTGTATCGGGAGCAAAAGATCCAATAAAAATGGCACAAGCAATGAAATTAAGTATTGAAGCAGGACGATTAGGATTTGAAGCAGGTCGTATTGCACGTAAACGTTGTGCAACAGCAAGCAGTCCTTTAGAAGGAATGAGCGTGGTTGAATAATCGATATTCTCGCCAAGAATTATTTTCTCCAATTGGAGAAGAGGGGCAACGAAAGATAAGAGAAAAGCATGTACTCATTATCGGTGCAGGTGCATTAGGTAGTGCAAATGCAGAGATGTTTGTAAGAGCAGGTGTTGGCACAGTAACGATTGTTGACCGAGATTATGTCGATTGGAGTAATTTACAAAGGCAACAATTGTACGCAGAGAGTGATGTGGAAAATAATCTTCCAAAGGCTGTAGCGGCAAAAAAACGTCTAGCAGAGATCAATCGTGAAGTAAGAGTAGAGGCTCTCGTTCAAGATGTAACAGCTGAGGAATTAGAAGAACTCGTTACAAAGGTTGACGTAATTATTGATGCAACTGATAATTTCGAAACGCGTTTTATTGTGAATGATATAGCGCAAAAACATTCCATTCCATGGGTTTACGGAGCATGTGTAGGGAGTTACGGCCTTTCTTACACAATTCTTCCTAGTAAAACGCCATGTTTATCTTGTTTATTACAATCGATTCCGCTGGGCGGGGCGACATGTGATACAGCGGGCATTATATCACCTGCTGTATCTCTCGTCGTTTCTCATCAAGTAACGGAAGCTCTTAAATTGTTAGTGGAAGATTATGAATCACTTCGAGATGGACTTGTGTCGTTTGATGTGTGGAAGAATGAATATTCATGTATGAATGTGCAAAAGCTTCGTAAGCATAATTGTCCTTCGTGCGGAGAGAATGCGATATACCCGTATTTAAATAAAGAAAACACATCGAAAACAGCAGTTTTATGCGGGAGAAATACAGTTCAAATTAGACCACCTCATAAAGAGGAAATGGATTTTGAACGATACAAAGAGCTGCTGAATGATCGTGTGCATGATTTAAATGTAAATCCATATTTATTATCATTTTCTGTGGAAGAAAAGAGATTAGTTGCTTTTAAAGATGGTCGTGTACTTGTACATGGAACGAAAGATATAAGCGAAGCAAAAACAATTTATCATCGCTATTTTGGATAGAAAAGGATGAGTGGGATGAAAGTAAATAAAGCTTTAACAATTGCAGGATCTGATAGTGGCGGCGGTGCCGGCATTCAAGCAGATTTAAAAACATTCCAAGAGCTTGGTGTGTATGGGATGACGGCTATTACGGCAATTACTGCTCAAAACACGCTTGGCGTTCAAGGGGTATATCCAGTTTCGTTAGAAGGTATTACGGAACAGTTGAATTCAATTGGTACGGATTTAACACCAGATGCTGTGAAACTAGGAATGTTATTTAGCAGCGAAATTATTCAAATTGTAGCAGAACATATTAATAAATTTGGCTGGAATAATATTGTACTAGATCCTGTTATGATTGCTAAGGGCGGTGCATCATTATTACAACAAGAAGCAGTACAAGCATTAAAAGAATATTTATTACCAGTAGCAACGGTTGTAACACCGAACGTGCCTGAAGCAGAAGTGTTAACTGGAATGGAGATTCATAATATTGAAGATAGTAAGGAAGCTGCGAAAGTACTGCATGAATTGGGTGCAAAATATGTGCTTATGAAGGGCGGACATGCAGAGTATCAAGGTAATGAAGTAGTTGATTTACTCTTTAATGGTGAGCAGTTTATCGAATTTAAAAGTGAAAGAATTCCTTCAAAGCAAACGCATGGAAGCGGGTGTACATTTGCTTCAGCGGTTACAGCAGGGCTTGCGAAAGGATACTCAATTGAAGAGGCAGTTCAAGAAGCAAAACAATTTATTAGTATAGCAATTGAAGAGCCGCTGCATATTGGAAGTGGTCATGGACCGACGAATCATTTTGCATATAAAGTGAATAAAACGCGTGTATAAGTAAGTGGAAAGTCAGTTTTGTAACTGGCTTTTTTTCTGTTTACTTTTTCCAAATACAGGAGTAATATATCAGCCAGAATATATTTTTTGTAATACGCTGAGTCCAATTATATGGAGCGGAGGAACCAACTTGTGCAGTGTCACTAGGGGTGAATCTTTCAGTTTTGAAAGTAGGGCTACTCTCAAAGTCCGAATCCGACAGCTAACTTCGTAAGCGTCTTGAGAGAGGACGGTGCCATGATGGATACATCACTTCATCGATCTGATTAGTATAGGGGAATATCAATCTATGTTTGAGTTCTTTTATGCTAAGGAGGATGAGGTATATGGAATTAACACTTATTTGTGTTGGGGAAGAAAGCAAGGTAAATAGTTTAAGAGATTTAGTAGCATTTCAACATGAGTTAATTATTTTTACAGCAAATGAAGAGATAGCTGCTGAAGTTAGGAATTGTGGGTTTGATTGGACTTATAGCTGTAGTAAGGCACAAGATTTTACTAGTATTTGTGAGTGTATTAAGAAGGTGATTTTACTAGGGGATGAGCTTCCAATCATTAGTTTCTTCACAGAACACATTCGCTTTTCTTTTCAAGCACCTATTACTGTTGTTACAAAGAATAAACGATATCCAACGAGGCTCTATGAAACAATTGGAGCTACATTTGTCGTGTTTACGAATTGTGATAATATTTCTTTTTTATTTTTTGAATAGGGCGGGGGAAAAAGATGAAGGTGTTGTTACTAGGAGATATAGCGAATCGTTGGGCGGTATCAGTAGAACGAGTTCAAGAATTGGTGGTGCTTGATCCCATTTTTCCGAGGCCCTATATCATATTGCCATCGAAAGATGCTTTATATTTAAAAACAGATGTTATCGAATATGAGCAGCTACATGCAGAATTGTTACAAGTTTATATTCGTGGGAGAAATTTGCGCGCGTTTTTGCGTAGAGAATAAATAGTGAAAAAAAAGAGCGAATGCTAAGTGCAACAAGCTATGCACTTCATGTCATTCGCTCTTTTTGTTTCGTATTTAAAAGATCATTTCTGTGAAAAAGAAAGAAAAGACGAGAAAACAGATGAAATAATATTAATAACACTCAATGTAAGCGTTTAAATAGATGGATATTTTCTTATTTTAAGTAATTTGACTCTTTACAAGTTAAATATAGAGGAGTATATTTACTCTCATAAATCATTCATAAAATTTCCAAAAAAACCTAAAATCGCTGAGTTCCAGAAATGGAGCGGGGGAACCAATTTTGTGCATCGTCACTTGGGGTGAATCTTTCAGTTTTGAAAGTAGGGCTACTCTTTAGGCCCGAATCCGACAGCTAACCTCGTAAGCGTTTAGAGAGGAGGTTTACTTTGTGTTGTTCATTTCGAACACTAAGTAGAGCTTAGTGTTCTTTTTTTGATAATTTAATGGTAAATTTTTACAGTAGGGAGAGGGGTAGCTATGTTAGATGTTGTAATGATCGGGATTTTTGTTGTGTTAGTCGCATCGATGGTAAGTCTTGCAAGTTGGTCAGATAAAGTTGTGAAAGAAGGGAAGCAATCATGACGGTTGCCTTATCGGTTATTGTTGCAGCAATTACTGTGTACTTAGTGTATGCATTATTAAATCCAGAAAAGTTTTAATTAGGGGGAATCATTCATTATGATTTGGGTCGCAGTTGTTATTACAATGCTGTTGTTTATTCTTGTGGCAAAGCCAATGGGGATTTATTTAGAGAAAGCCTTTCAAGGTAGTAAAAAGTTAGATAAAGTATTCGGGCCTTTTGAAAAACTTATTTTTAAAATTACGGGTGTAAAAGAATACAATCAAACGTGGCAACAGTACGCATTGTCATTAGTTTTATTAAATGGATTTATGATTGTTGTCGTATATTTCATTTTCAGACTACAAGGAGTATTGCCATTAAATCCAGCGCATATTGAAGGGATGGAGCCTACGCTTGCTTTTAATACAGCAATTAGTTTTATGGCTGATACAAACTTACAGCATTATAGCGGTGAAAATGGTTTATCTTATTTATCACAATTAATCGGAATTACATTTTTAATGTTTGCAGCACCAGCAACGACTTTAGCACTTGTAATGGCGTTTATAAGAGGGCTTGCTGGGAAGGAACTCGGTAACTTTTTCATTGATTTTACGAGAGCTTTAACGAGAGTATTTCTTCCTATTGCGTTTGTTGCAGCGCTAATCTTTGTCGCACTTGGTGTACCACAAACGTTAGACGGGGCAGTTACAGCACAAACAATTGATGGGGCAAAGCAAAGTATATTACGTGGGCCTGTTGCATCATTCGTGTCCATTAAGGAACTCGGAAATAACGGCGGTGGATTTTTCGGAGCAAACTCTACACATCCTTTCGAAAATCCAGGGCAAATGAGTAATATTTTACAAATGATGCTTATGATGTTATTGCCAACAGCACTTCCATTTACGTACGGACGAATGGTAGGAAATAAAAAACAAGGTCGTATCCTTTTCGTATCACTATTCATGGTGTTTTTACTAGGATTTATAACGATTACTACATCTGAATTACATGGGAATCCAGCGTTAAATGGAATGGGCATCGAACATGTACAAGGGAGTACAGAAGGAAAAGAAGTACGATTTGGAACAGTATTTTCTTCCCTATACGCAACAGTGACGACAGCTGCTGAAACAGGAGCCGTTAATACGATGCATGATACGTTAACACCAATTGGCGGGTTAGTACCACTCGTAAATATGATGTTAAACACAGTGTACGGCGGCGTTGGGGCAGGTTTTGTGAACATTATTATGTATGCGATTATCGCAGTCTTTATATCTGGATTGATGGTTGGACGGACACCAGAGTTTTTAGGTAAGAAAATTGAAGGTAAGGAAATGAAATTAATTGCGGTAACGATACTATTTCATCCACTGCTTATTTTAGGGTTTTCAGCATTAGCTCTTTCAACAAGTTTAGGAACGGATGCCATTTCTCATTCTGGTTTCCACGGTTTAACGCAAGTGGTATATGAATACACATCGTCAGCTGCGAATAACGGATCCGGATTTGAAGGGTTAGCGGATAATACACCGTTTTGGAATATTACAACTGGCTTAGTTATGTTTTTAGGGCGCTATTTCAGTTTAATTACGATGCTAGCTGTTGCAGCTTCATTGAAAGAAAAGACGGTAGTACCAGAAACAGTCGGAACGTTCCGTACGGATAATAGTTTATTTGGCGGCATTTTCATCGGAACAATTGTAATTGTCGGTGCATTAACATTCTTCCCGATGTTAGTACTCGGCCCAATTGCAGAATTTCTTACATTGAAGTAATGGAGGGTAAATGATGAGACCGGTAGTAGTAAAAGAAAAGAGAGTAAATGAGTCACAAATACATGCTGTAGAAGATGAAGTTAGACAAGCGAAAACGATGGATCGTGATATCGTGAAACATGCGATGAAACAATCCTTTGCGAAATTGAATCCGAAAGTCATGATAAAGAATCCGATTATGTTTGTTGTAGAAATTGGATTTATCATTACGTTCATTTTATCGTTTCTTCCAAGTCGTTCTAGTAGTGTACCAGGATGGTTTAATATAACAGTTTCTCTCATTCTATTATTTACAGTTTTATTTGCTAACTTTGCAGAAGCGTTAGCGGAAGGACGGGGGAAAGCTCAAGCCGATTCTTTAAAACAGTCGAAGAAAGATGTGTTTGCAAATGTTGTAAAAGAAAATGGAGACATTGTTCAAGTTTCAGCAACTGATCTAAGAAAAGATGATGTTGTTATTGTAAAACAAGGAGAAATGATTCCGAGTGATGGGGAAGTAATTAAAGGATTAGCGTCTGTTGATGAATCTGCGATTACAGGGGAATCAGCTCCTGTAATAAAAGAAGCGGGCGGCGATTTTTGTTCCGTAACAGGCGGGACGATGGTCGTCAGTGATGAGATTACAATTGTCATTACGAGTAATCCTGGTGAATCATTTATTGATAAAATGATTTCGTTAGTAGAAGGAGCTGCTCGTCAAAAAACGCCGAATGAGATTGCTTTAAATACAGTATTAACGAGTTTAACGCTTATTTTCTTAATCGTTGTTGTGACGTTGCCGATTTTTACAAACTATTTAGGGTTTCAAATTGATACAGCTGTACTTGTAGCGTTGTTAGTTTGTTTAATTCCAACGACAATTGGTGGTTTATTATCAGCAATTGGTATTGCTGGGATGGACCGCGTGACAAAGTTCAATGTGTTAGCGATGTCGGGTAAAGCAGTAGAAGCTGCGGGTGATATTAATACAATCATTTTAGATAAAACAGGGACGATTACTTTCGGGAACCGAATGGCTCATACATTGCTTCCTGTAGGAAATGAAACGATTGAGCAAGTAGGAAAATGGGCTGCGATTAGTTCAGTTTTAGATGAAACACCAGAAGGTCGATCGGTTATAGAATATGTAAAAATGAAATCTATATCATATAATCGAGAAATTGCAGAACAAGGTGAGTTTGTTCCGTTTAAAGCAGAAACGAGAATGAGTGGTGTCGATTTACAGGACGGAACGAAAGTGAGAAAAGGTGCTGTAGGTAGCGTAATTGAATGGGTTAGGTCACAAGGTGGAACGATTCCGAAAGATGTAAATCAAAAAGCAGATTCCATTTCCAAAGAGGGCGGGACACCACTTGTAGTTGCAGTGGATAATCGTATTTACGGTTTAATTTATTTAAAGGATACAGTAAAGCCAGGTATGCGTGAGCGTTTTGAGCAATTGCGTCAAATGGGGATTAAAACGGTTATGTGTACAGGTGATAACCCGTTAACAGCAGCAACGATTGCAAAAGAAGCAGGGGTAGATGAGTTTGTTGCTGAGTGTAAGCCAGAAGATAAAATTGCGGTTATTAAAGCAGAGCAAGATAAAGGGAAACTTGTAGCGATGACGGGTGATGGTACAAATGATGCGCCGGCATTAGCACAGGCTGACGTTGGATTAGCGATGAATAGTGGTACGACAGCTGCGAAAGAAGCAGCGAATATGATTGATTTAGATTCGAACCCGACAAAAATTATTGAGGTTGTAGGGATTGGTAAGCAATTGTTAATGACGCGTGGTGCGTTAACGACGTTTAGTATTGCGAATGATATCGCAAAATATTTTGCAATCATTCCAGCAATGTTTACACTTGCGATTCCGCAAATGGAAGCATTAAACATTATGAAACTAACATCACCACTGTCAGCGATTTTATCAGCATTAATATTTAATGCAGTTATTATTCCATTACTCATTCCATTAGCGATGAAAGGTATCGCATATAAACCGATGAGTTCGAATGCACTACTTAGCCGAAACCTACTTATTTATGGACTTGGCGGGGTTATTGTACCGTTCATTGGAATTAAAGTAATTGATATAATTGTCGGCTTGTTCATATAAGGGAGAGGGGAAAAAGATGGCGAAGAAACAAAGTATACTATCATCGATTGTCCGTATTACTTTTACATTTTTAGTGTTGTGCGGCCTTGTATACCCGCTTATTGTAACTGGTATTGCACAAGCGGTAATGAAGGATAATGCGGATGGAAGTCTAATATATAATGATAAAAATGAAGTGATTGGTTCTAAATTAATCGGTCAAAATTTCACAGATCCACGTTATTTTCATGGGCGTGTTTCTAGTATTGAATATAAGGCAGAAGCATCTGGTTCAAATAACTATGCACCGTCTAATCCAGATTTAGAGAAACGAGTAGAGAAAAGTATTGAAGAGTGGAAGAAACAAAACCGGGCTGTTCCGGTAACAGAAGTGCCGATTGATCTAGTGACGAATTCAGGTTCAGGGCTAGATCCTGATATTAGTTCGCAGGCAGCTTCTGTGCAGGTGGATCGTATCTCTAAATTAACGAATATTCCAAAAGAAAAGCTAAATCAGTTGATTAAAAATCAAACAGAAGGTGCTGCACTTGGCTTATTTGGAGAGAACCGCGTAAACGTTTTAAAGTTAAATTTAGAATTGCAGAAACTACTGAAATAGTAACAGTGCTACCTCAATCTAACGGATTGAGGTAGTGTTGTTTCGAAAGAAAGGTTGTGAGTGTGTTGTATGCGGATGACTATAAACCAACGTTTCAAAGGCGAACACCAGAAGAGTATTTAGAATATATTCGTCAGCAAAACCGCGGGAAGTTAAAGCTATACGTAGGAGCGGCTCCAGGAGTAGGGAAAAGTTATAAAATGCTACTTGATGCTAGAGAGATGAAAAAGGACGGTATGGATATTGTAATTGGTTTAATTGAAACGCATGGAAGAAAAGAGACAGAAGACGCAATTGCTGATTTAGAAAAGGTTCCTTTAAAAGAAATAGATTATAAAGAGAAAGTGTTTTATGAACTCGATGTAGAAGGAATTATAAAACGTGCACCACAAGTAGTTGTTGTGGATGAACTTGCGCATAGTAATATTCCTGGATCTAAAAATAAGAAACGTTATATGGATGTACAGGAATTGCTAGACGCTGGTATATCCGTATTATCAGCGTTTAATATTCAACATTTAGAAAGCGTACATGACATTGTAGCTCAAATTACAAATGTTAAAGTGCGAGAACGTATTCCAGATTTTATTTTACAAAAAGCAAATGAAATTCAGCTCGTTGATGCAACCCCAGAAGTATTAAGGAAGAGATTAATAGACGGGAAGATATATAAGGAAGAAAAAATAGAGCAAAGCTTACAAAATTTCTTCACGCTTAATAATTTAGGGGCACTAAGAGAATTATCACTTCGGGAAGTTGCCGATGATATGGACGAGAAAATTAGCCAAACCGTTATAGAACCGATTGGTGTGAAAGAAAAAATTCTCGTTTGTGTACAATACAGTTCAACAGCAGAGAAGTTAATACGAAGAGGTTGGCGTATGGCGGATCGGTTAAATGCTGAATTGTATGTATTAAATGTTGAAAGGGAAAATATAGAGTCCCTTTCAGCAGGGAAAAAGCAAACGATTGAAGAGTGGAAGTTGCTAACGAATCAATTTGATGCGAGTTTTGTTTTAGAAGAGGCAAAAGGAAGAAAGCCAGCGGGTGTTATTATTGAAGTCGCGAAAAGGCTACAAGTAACGCAAATTTTACTCGGACAATCAGCAAGAACAAGATGGGAAGAAATTCGAAAAGGTTCAATTGTAAATGAAATTATGAGGCAAACGAAGTATATTGATATTCATATTGTTGCGGATCAAAGAGTTTAGAATAGAGACCATTTGTAGGTCTCTATTTTGCTTTTTGTGTGGCAGGGAAGCGTAGCAGTTTCATCGCATATAAGATTATGAGTAGAAACATAATTGCACCTATGAAGAAAATCCAAAATTAATTTTGATTAAATAAAAGAAATCCACCTACAAGTGGTCCTGTTCCCATACCGAGATAGCGAATAAAGTTGTACATACCGATAGCAGTTGCGCGTTCTTGTACGAATTCTTCTGTTAATAAAGTAGTGTGAGTTGGCATAGAAAGTCCCATACTAAAACCATATAAAGATGTAACGATAATGATGAATGAGATATTGATGCTATATGTGAAAGAGAATAAAGTGACACATATAATATTGAAGAAACTAGTGATGAATAAAGCTTGCTTTGTTGTGAGGCGTTTTTGCAAAAGCTTGTAGCAATAACTTCCTAACATAATAGAAAGGGACATCGGTACAAATATAAGACCAATTTCACTTGCAGTTAAGTGAAATAAATTTGTTAAAATGCTCGGTAAAAAAATGAGGAAGCAAAAATAAATACAAAATTGAATAAAGCCAATAAGAGTAATAGAAAATCCAGTTTGATTTTTTAAGATAAACCAGTAATTCTTTTTTGCTTGTGGTTGCTTAATTACAGTGGGTTTTGTTTCTGGAAGTAGTGAAATGTTTATAATTAATAAGAGAATGCCAAGTGTAGATAAAAACAAAAATACGTATAAATGGCCATTTATACTGCCGAGATAACCACCTATAAGAGGGCCAATTGCAGGTGCGAGAGCAAGTAACATTTGATACAGGCTCATCGCTTCTCCGCGTTCTTTTCCTTCAAATAAATCACCGATAATCGTTGCTGCAACTACAGGTATAGCCGCTATTCCTATTGCTTGAACAGCTCTAAAAAATAGAAATAAATAAACGTTCGCCGAAAAAGCATATCCGATTGAACCAATTGTACTAATGATTAAACTAGGGATAAGGATAGATTTTCTCCCTTTTGTATCAATTAAAGGTCCATATATGAGCTGCATAATTGCAAGAACGAATGTGAATAGTGAAACTGTTAAATTTACTAGATAAAGAGAAGTGTGAAAAGAAGCTTGAATCATAGGCAAGATAGGTGTGTAAATATTTTGAGCGAAGGAACCGAGTAAGGCACTCATACAGACAACGTATAAAATGAAATGTAGTTTGGATTTTTTCATTATGTTAACCTCCTTGTAATTTAGTTTCCTAGGAAACTAAATTTATTTTAACATGTTTTTCTCACTTGTAAATATGAAAAAATGATTTTAAAATGGTATATAGTTAAATTGTTTCTTTGGAAACTTAGGGGGCGAACGGATTGGATCATGCAACGAAACAAATGGAAATACTTTCGGACATTCGTACACTTTTGCATAAAAAAGAAGAACATTTGAAAGGGCAAAATGAGAAGTTTCTTCGTGAGACAGGTATAAGTGGTATGTCTTTATCTGAACTACATGTGATCGAGTGTATCGGAAAAAATGCTCTGATGAATGTAACTGCTATTACGACAGAAATGGGAATGACGAAGGGTGCAATCTCTAAAATTTGTACAAAGTTGTTTCAAAAGCAATTCGTTGAGAAGATGCAAATGTTAGATAATCAAAAAGAAATTTTCTTCCGCTTAACGGAAAGCGGAAATGAAATATATAAAGCTCATGATAAATTGCATAAACAAGCTGAAGAAAAGTGGCTATTACTTTTAGATGGATATACGAAAGAAGAACAAGATTTTATTCAAAGGTTTATAAAGGATGTCTCCGGTCATTTGGAAATATAATTGGAAGAAAAAACTCCTTTATTTCAAGACTTTTGAATATAATTTCTAAAAGAACTCATATATAATAGAAAAAGATACTTAACATGGTGAATAATTAAAGAGTCAATATATAAAGAGGAGAGAATAACATGCTTGAAAATACGGGGTTAGTATTAGAAGGCGGCGGTATGCGTGGTGTATATACGGGCGGGATATTAGAATACTTTATGGAACAAGATTTATATTTTCCATATGTAATTGGTGTATCAGCTGGTGCTTGTCATGCAGCGTCGTATCTTTCCAGACAAAGAAATAGAAATAAAACGGTCAATATTGATTATGCATCACACCCACAATATTTATCGTATAAAAATTTATGGAGAAAACGCCAATTGTTTGATATGGAGTTCATTTTTCATGAAATTCCAGAAAAACATGTCCCGTTTGATTTTGAAACATATTTTAATAGCCCAGAGCGTTTCCTTGTAGGAACAACAGATTGTGAAACAGGACAGTCTGTTTATTTTGAAAAAGAAGGAACGAATGATGATGCACTAAATTTATTACAAGCATCTAGTTCATTACCTTTCATTGCACCTGTAGTAAATTACCGTGGTAAGCAGTTATTAGATGGTGGGATTTCTGATCCAATTCCAGTTCGTAAAGCACAGGAAGATGGGTTTAAAAAATCAGTCGTTATTTTAACGAGAAATCATGGTTACGCGAAGAAAAAGTCAAAGTTTGGATGGGTGGCAGCGAAAGCATATAAAAAATATCCGAACCTTGTGAACACGATGTTGAATCGTTATGAAGTATATAATGAAACACTTCACTACATTGAAAAAGAAGAGCAAGCCGGGAATTTATTTGTTATTCGCCCAGAAGTGCCGCTTCAAGTAGATCGTATGGAAAAAGATACAGCAAAACTACAAAATCTATATGAGCAAGGCTATGAAGATGCAAAGAGACAGTTTGCAGATTTACAGTCGTTTTTACAAAAATAAGTATTAGACTGCGGGGAAGAGTTTCTCCGCAGTCTTTTTTGTATTGCTCGCTTATCCGTTACTTTTTAAAAATGTATGAATGTTTAAGTGTTTAAAGAGTTTGTAAAACATATGGGTGTCTTATTGAGGAGAATTTACTTGAGAGGTATTATGACGATGTAGCGCTACAAAAAAACTATTTAATTTACGAGGTGATTGTTAATGAAGGGAAAGTTTTTTTCGATTACGACTTTAGTATTATTAGCAACATCAATCTCAACAAGTGCATTCTATCCAACTCTAAGCGGTCACATAAGCGGTAACCCACTATCTTACTGAGCTCAAACAACTACGAATCAAAATGCATCTCGTTGTTCAGTAGCAATTTCTTTTATTAATTCAAATGGAAATAATTCATATATTGAAAGCGCTTCGGATAAATTAGGATCCCATGAATCTGGAAGAGCATTAAACGCAACTGTGAGTAATGGTGCATATAACGCCTTTGGTGCAAAAGGACTATACTCTGAGCATTATGCTAATGAGAATAATGGCTATCAAGAAGATACACACAAAGGTACTTTTACTTCTTGCATTGAAAGTAGTTCGTTGGATTGTTACAAATGGAAAGTAGCGCATCGAAATTCGATACGCTACTTTTTACGTATAAAAAAATCCCTCTTTATGAGGGATTTTAATGTGGTAAGAAAATTAATTGATAAGCGAACAAGATTCCGAATACATACACAAGTGGGTGAACAGAACGGAATTTACCTTTTGCCACTTTCATAAGTGGGTATGAAATAAATCCAAGTGCGATACCTGTTGCGATACTTGATGTAAGTGGCATGCTTAATATTACTAAGAATGCTGGGAATGCTTCATCAAATGCGTCCCAATCGATGTGGCGAACTGATCCCATCATAAGACTACCAACGATAATTAATGATGGTGCAGTAATAGCTGATACGCCAGAAACAGCACTTACTAATGGTCCGAAGAATGCTGCTAGTACAAATAGAACAGCTACTGTAACAGTTGTTAAACCAGTACGACCACCAGCTGCAACACCAGCAGATGATTCAATGTAAGCTGTTGATGGTGTTGTTCCGAACATAGAACCGATTGTTGCTGAGAATGAGTCAGATAGAAGAGCTCGTCCAGCTTTTGGAAGCTTTCCATCTTTCATAAATCCACCTTGTTGAGCAACTCCAAGTAATGTACCTGTTGTATCGAATAATGTAACAAGGAAGAATGAAAATACAACGCCGTACAATCCGTAGTTAATTACATCAGATACAGCAGTAATTGGATTGGAAACGATGATTCCTTCTGGTAATCCAGGCATTGATGTAACGCCGTTTGAGAACGATAATTGTCCTGTGAAGTAAGCGATAATACCAGTTAATAGCATGCCGATAAATAGTGCACCATTTACATTTAAAGACATAAGGACAATTGTAATTCCAAGTCCAGCTAATGCTAGTAGTACTGGAGCAGAGTGAAGATCACCAAGTCCAACTAAGTTTGCTTCATTTTTTGTAACGATACCTGTTAAACGTAAACCGATAAAGGCGATGAAAAGACCGATACCAGCAGTAATTGCATGTTTTAAGTTTTCAGGAATTGCTTCCATTAATTTTGTACGGAAAGATGTGAATGATAACAAAATTAAAATCATACCTGCTACGAATACAGCAGAGAATGCAATTGCGAAAGTCATGCCTTCATGAGCTTTTACAACAGAGTAAGAGAAGTAAGCATTTAATCCCATACCTGGTGCGATTGCGATTGGTAAGTTTGTAAAGATTGCCATAAATAATGTTCCGACAACAGCAGCGATAATTGTTGCTGTAAATGCTTGTTCAAATGGAACACCTGCATCCCCAAGGATGACAGGGTTTACGACAATGATATATGCCATTGTTAAGAAGGTAATAATACCTGCCATAATTTCAGTTTTAATAGAAGTTTTATGTTTTGAAAGGTTAAACATATAAACATCCTTTCTGTTTACGAATAATTTTCACAACAGTTATATATAATATTCGTTTTTTAACTATTTTGCAATAGTTTTGCATAAAAAGTTTACAACAATTCATATTTTGTGTCTTAAATTCGAATATTAATCGTAAAACGATGTGTGAATTTCAGTTTTTATTGTGCGCATATTATAAGGAAAAGGAGTTGAAAGAAGATATGCCGCAGCAAAAAAACTTTGTAACAATGCCAGCGCAACATCAAAATAAACAACCTGGTATTGAATCCTTAATGAATCCTCTACCACAGTGCGAGGACCCAAATTATAAAGGAAGCGAAAAGTTAAAAGGAAAAAATATATTAATTACAGGAGGAGATAGTGGGATTGGACGCGCAGTTTCCATCGCTTTTGCGAAAGAGGGAGCAAATATTGCGATTGCGTATTTAGATGAGGAGGAAGATGCAAATGAGACGAAACAATATGTTGAGAAAGAGGGGGGGAAATGTGTATTGTTGCCGGGTGATTTAAGTAATGAACAGCATTGTAAAGATATTGTAGAAGAGACCGTTCGGCAGCTAGGTAGTTTGAATGTTTTAGTAAATAATGTCGCGCAGCAATATCCGCAGCAAGGGCTAGAGTATATTACAGCAGAACAGCTAGAAAAGACTTTTCGTATTAATATTTTTTCTTATTTTCACGTTACGAAAGAAGCACTTTCTCATTTAAAGCAAGGGGATGTCATTATAAATACGGCGTCTATCGTTGCGTATGAAGGAAATGAAACTTTAATTGATTATTCCGCAACGAAAGGAGCAATCGTAGCTTTTACAAGATCGCTTTCTCAATCGTTAGTGCAAAGAGGGATTCGTGTAAATGGTGTTGCGCCGGGACCAATTTGGACACCACTTATCCCATCGAGTTTTGATGAGAAGAAAGTCTCTCAGTTTGGAAGCAATGTCCCGATGCAAAGACCTGGTCAACCATATGAACTAGCGCCAGCATATGTATACTTAGCGTCTGATGATTCATCCTATGTTACCGGACAAATGATGCATGTAAATGGAGGCGTTATTGTAAATGGATAGTTTTCATTGATAAGAGCAAAGTAAAGTTAATTCCACTAATTATATTAAGCGCTAGGGGAGGGATATAGATGAAAAAATTATATTTCGTCATACTATTATTTTTCATCCTACCGGTTAGTGCTTTTGCTGATACAGATCATTTAATATTAGTGAATCTTACGACAAACCAGTTGTCTTTTTTTGAAAATGGAAATTATACAAAAACATTCCCCGTAACAACTGGAAGAGATCGTACACCTACGCCTGAAGGTAATTTTTGTATTATAACTAAATTTAAAAATAAAGAATACCATCGAAAAAAAATAGCTGGTGGTGCACCGAATAATCCTCTCGGTACGCGTTGGTTAGGTTTAGATAAAAAGGAGTATGCGATTCATGGAACAAATCGGGAATGGACGATTGGAAGCCGGGAGTCGAATGGCTGTATTCGCATGCATGACCGGGATATACAATGGTTATATGATCGGGTGCAATTACAGACGAAAGTAATCATTTCTCGTTTTCATATGAGCCCCGAATATGAAGCGAATAAGCTTGGTTACCGCGTTGTGAGCTGGAATGGTCGTAAAGTAGAAGAAGAGCAAATTGGCATGCTTACGTTAGTAGACCGTGCTGATATATATTGGCAAGAACCAAATGGGCAGTTAACGAAAGTGAAAACGGTATTGCCGAACGAAAGATATGCAGTGTACTCAAAACGAAAAGATGGAATATATTATATAGGAAACAATTTGTATATTGTGGATGAAACAGGAGAAAAAATTCGTTATGAGCAAATTCCTGCCTCGACTTTAAGTAATATATATAAACGGAAATATAATGTTCCATAATGGCTACCGTATTACAGACGGTAGCTTATTTCTACTTCGAGTTTAACTGCAACTATTGTATTTTGATGAATATAATACAGTACAGATAGGGGGCGGTTACATTATGAAAAGTGAATTTGCTTTTAAAGTTTTCTTAGTAACGACCTGTTTATTTATCGTGTACTTGTATGCGTTTCTCGTCTTTTCTTTTTATGTTCCATATTTTGATTTAATATTATTTTTCGGATTTATTTGGGCATTTGTGAAAGCGAGAGAAGGAGAGAAGAGTATATATCGGCGCATTACCTTATGTGGGACAGTTGTTCTCGTTATTTTGTACTTTTTTATCATGCATGATTTTTGGAGAGGAATGTAAAAAAAGCATACGAGTAATCGTATGCTTTTTATGTTTAATATTTTGGCTTAAATGTATGACAACAAGTTTCTACACTCGTTGCTACAGAACTTTCTAGCGTCTCGTTTGTTAAAACCGCACCTGTATACGAATCATTTGCATTCGAACCAGCCTCTTGTGCATCTGGTTGAACAACGATTGCACTTGCTTGACAAAAGTTACCTTGTCCCCAAAATGAGCAATTGGAAACAGAACATTTCACTTCTGGCATAAAACCCCCTCCTTATACATTAGTTTGGGATTTTACGCCCATTTCATGTGTAGAAGGAGTTTCCTTTTCGCATTATTTTTTCGTTTGCTCAAGCCATTCTTTTAATTTGTCTTTCGGTTGTTCACCACTAATACGGCTTACTTCTTTGCCATCTTTAAAGTGAATGATTGTTGGAGTTCCTTTAATTTTATATTCATCCCAAGGAGCATCTAGTTTTTCAATATCCATAACTTTCATATCAACGTTCAAGTCTTTAGCCATTGGTACTAAGACAGGAGATAGCTTTTGGCAATGAACGCAAGATGTTTGATAAAAGTATACTGTTTCTTCTTTTTTCTCTTTTAAATTCTTTTGAAGATCTGAAAGAGAGATTTTGTTTGTATAGTAGTCAGGGCCATTTGTCTTACTCTCAGTAGTATTATCAATTTTTTGGCTAGTAGCATTTTTTTCTTCCATTTGTGTGACAGCGAAAATTGCTGCAAACAAGGCGATAATAATACCACCAAATATAAGCATTTTTTTCATTGTTTCATCTCCTTATTTGTTTTTTATTGCAATAAAGCTACATACAGCGATTGTAATAAAGCCGATAAGTGCTAAAAACGGGATTGTAATAAAACCAAACCAGTTTATGAATTCTCCGGTGCAAGGTACACGGCCGCAAGCTGCTCCAGCAGCTGAAAATGCTGCAACTTTTTGAATTGCGTAGTGATATAAAGAAATACAAGCACCGATACTTGCAATTGGTAAAGAATAACTTGCGATGCGATAATCTTTCTTTGCTACAGCGATACCAAGCCATAAAACGAATGGATACATAAAAATACGTTGATACCAACAAAGTACACAAGGCTCAAATTTCATGATTTCGGAAAAATACAGACTTCCTAGTGTAGCGACAAAAGAAGCTCCCCATGCGGTAAGTAAAGCATATTCTTGCTTTTTTTCTCGTCTCATATTTTATACCTCTCTTATAATAGTTACATACTAAATTATAGTATGAAGTGGCACAGAAAAGAAAGAAAAAATATGTTTATCAATAAAAGTTTTATAAGGAAAACTTTTATTGATATCGATATTTAAAAAAGCGCCATTCTCCTGAAGAGAATAGCGCTATATTTTACATTTGAATTTGCTCTACTTCTTCTATATGTGACTTTTGGGATGCATGGTCAATATATTGAAATAGGAGCTGCAATTGTTTATCAACTTCTGGCATTTCTTTACTGTATTGATAAGCGTGTAAAAAATGTTCAATACGCTTAGAAAATAGTTGATCGTTCGTTTGAACCATAAGAACGAGTAATTTATCCCAATTACAGCTATACGTGTAATAGAGAGCTTTGTCATAGTCGTTATATGTTTGCACTGTGTACCCTCCTTACTGAGGAGTTATATATAGTGTGTGACAAGTAAGGGGAAATACACTTGAAAGAATTTGTTAAGAAAAAAAGTGAATGAAAAGAAAAAACGAGGTGTTTCCTCGTTTTTAAGCTTTTGGCATTGGTGTAGGTGTTGGTTTTCCATATCCTTCTTTATATTTATTGTCAATATAGTTGCGAATTTCCAATGTTGATTTTCCTTTTTGTTTCATGGACGCAGATTCAATTGCGATTTCTAAGCAATTGACACAAGTCGTTGCGTGGGAATCCCAAACAACTTCACCATTCTTTTTAATTTCACGAATAAAGCAGTTTTTATTATTTTTATGTCCTACACTCTCACCACAACCGCAGTAACATGGAATCCAATCTAATAGCTCTGCATTTTGCCCAGCGACAGTGTAGATATCTTTCATTTGTGGATCAAGCTTGTCTAGGAAGGTAGGAAGTGTGTCGACTCCTTTTGTTTTTTCTTGAATGTCAGCTTGCTGAGTATGCGATGCGTGGTCATGCTCTTCTTTTGATTCAGATGATTTCTTTTCATTTGTACTAGTAGCTCCGCAACCAGCAAGAATTAAACTCAGTATTGCAAGTAAAGAAAATACATATTTCTTCATACGCTTGTCCCCTTTACAAATGTATTAATCAAATTGTATCAGAGATTATGGTGTATCGGTTGAAGATTTTTTCGACTGATTTTTGAAACGCCATCGTAGTGAATGAAATAGAAATAGAATTGGGATATAGGCGTATACAATATATAAACCAGCTTGAGATAGCACCGTATTTAATGTATTGATACTCTCACGGTTTGTGAAAAATAAGGAAGCTGTAAAGACCATGAAAATAAAAAATGGTAATGTGAATGTAAAGGGAATATGGAATGAACGCTTCATCGTTTGACATGATGACCAAATGGTTAAACAAAGGTTTGGCAAAATAATTAAAAACCAAACGAAAATAATAATATATTCAAAGCGTTGAATGAAAGGGACTTTAATGATTTTTAACATTGTTAAAGTAGGCCAAATCGTGTGATTTAATTGGCCCTCGCTATAATACATAAAAGATACGATGGCTAAAACTACATAAATTAAGGTACTAAAAGCAATACCTGCATGAGCCCATCTTTTTAAGGATTTTCCTTTTTCAATAAATGGATAGAAGATTAAGATTGTCTCAAAACCAAGAAACTCTAACGCAGAGTGTTTTGCAGATATAAGCATGTCAAAAGGTGAATGTGTAAAAACTGGTAAAATATTGCGGAAATGTGCATATTTCATTGGATAAATTAAAAAGAATACAACGAAAATAGGAAGAACGACTCCCCAAAAACATATTCCCGTCACAGAGCGAAATCCTCCCTTTATAATATAGTAAGTCACTAATAAAAACATAAGGGTTAGTTTCCATAACTTAATGGTAGGGAAAATCCAAACTTGTATTACTTCCATATATGTACGAAGAACAGTAAGGCAAAATAATAAGCAATAAAGAGTAAAAATTACAGAAAATATAGAACCAATCCATTTTCCAAAGCTCGTTGTATGAATGCTAATTAAATCGCCATCTTTTTCTAACATTTTTAGCATGCAAAACAGTACAATATGAGTTGCAATACCTGCTATGATTAGAGATATCCAAGCGTCATAACCAGCATTTTTTAAAATTACCCGTTGATATCCTAGAATTCCTATTCCAATTTGAAGAGAATGTAACAAAACAAATGCAAAATATGGAGAGACAGTCTTTGTTTTATTCATTGTATGCATTGCTTATTTCACCTCACTATTCCCCAATTCCAGATTGTACAATGTTAATATCTAAATTTATATCCACAGCTATATTCGGGTACATATTCCGAATTTGGTTTATATTCCATTTTCTCGTATGGCTTCTAATTTCATCGCGTATTCCTAAAGGATCAATTCTCTTTTGTTGAAATTTTTTTATTAATTCTTCACAATCTTGTTCAACGTTTCGTTCAATTTGTTTTTTTATATAATTGATATTTGTTTTTTTTCTTAAATCAATCCAATTAGGGGAGTTTTTAATTAGTCCATTTAGTTTTAAATGGATTTTTACTTTTGGTATGTCACCAGTTTGATCAATATCATACTTGCTTTCCCCAGCTAAGTTTTGTATGACAATCATACCTTTATGTTTGTTCTTCTTTATCGCTGCTTCGTAACGTCCATTTTTCGTAGGGTTAATAAGTAATTTTGCTAAAACAGAATGTCTTTTATCTGTATACATAACGACTTTATCACCTTTTAAAAAAGCAAGTCCTTTGACAGCCACGGAATGATTATCGTCCATTTTAATATAAGGAACATACGCATCACATACAGAAGAGTAGTAATTATATAAAAAAATGTTTAATGTGGTTTGTGGAATGTTCTCGTTTCGTATATTTTGTTCAAGTAAATCAGCAATGTATAACGAACCATTTTTTTTTCCATAATTTAAAAGCTCTTCAGCCGATCCATCTACAATTGCTAGTTGTACATCACGCCCGATATTTGGGTCACGTTGTAAGTTAGTAATAATTTCCCCCATTCCTTGTTCTCCTAGATCTTTTCCAAATAGAACGACACGCATTTGACCTACAACTACATTGTGGGGGGATTTTGCATTTAATCGTGAAGCGATTGTTTCAAGTGAGCGGGCAGATGTTGATTGAGTTTCTGGTTTCGATTTTACACCATGTGTATACTCTGGAAATAAGATCGTTCCTTGGAATCTTTTGTTTTTTGTGATGTCAAATCCAGCAATATGAATAATACGCTGTGTATCCACTATATACGTTTGTGTACAGCCAGTTTGTAGAACAAAAAGGGTTATAATAAGGAACAATAAGAGTTTTTTCATTCATTATCACCATCACGTTTTTGCTTCGCTTTGTTCGGATTATAGCGCCATTTAGATTTTGGTCTAAGGAAAGAAGGCCTTTGTGCAGTTTGGCTAAACGGTAAACGGAAAAAACCTTCCGCTGTACCTAAACCACGAAATGGGTATAAAGGTAATAAATAAGGTGATCCAAGTGATTTTAATTTAATTAAATGAGCTAAAATAAACACAAACCCGACAATAAGACCTAATCCACCAAATGCACCAGCTAAAAGAATAAGCGGAAATCGTAACAACCGAATAGTAGAAGACATTTTTACAGTCGGCGTTGTGAAAGATGCAAGAGCGGATAAAGCAACTGCAATTAATAAAATCGTACTCGTTAAAGCGGCTTCAACAGATGCTTGCCCAATTACAATCCCGCCAACAATACCAATTGTTTGTCCGACTTTCGTCGGTAAACGTGCTCCCGCTTCACGAAGCAATTCGATTGTAATCTCTAGAAAGAGTGCTTCTAGAATAGGCGGGAAAGGTACGTTCGCTCTCGAGAAAATAATAGGTCCTAGTAAATCAGCAGGAATCATTTGATAATGATATGTTAAAGCCGCTGTATAAATAGCGGAGGAAAAAAGAGAAAATATAGCTCCGAAAAAACGGATAACGCGAAAGAACGATCCAATCATCCACGGTAAATAATAATCTTCTGGTGAAATGAAAAAATCTAGTAACGTTGTCGGTCCTAATAAAGCATATGGAGAGCCATCTGTTAAAATTAAAACTTCCCCGTTAATTAATGCAAATACGGCTCGATCTAATCGTTCTGTAGGTAATAGAACAGGGAATGGTGAATTGCTATTATCACTAATAAATTGCTCAATCATAGTCGAATCAAATGGAACATCAAAGTCAATGTCTTCTAGTCGTTGTATTGCAGTGTTGATAAATTGTTCATTTGTAACCCCTTCAATATAAGCAACTGCTACTTTCGTTTTTGACATAGATCCAACGATAACTTCTTTGAAAATGAGTTGCTCCGTTACAATATTTCGGCGCAATAAGTGTATATTTGTATCAAGGTTTTCAACGAAACCGATTTTAGGTCCAATTACGCTATACTCATTTTCTGTATCGTTATATAATCGTGTTCCTAAAACAGTACTTTCGGCACGAATTAAAGCATATTGATCGGGATTCGAATTGCTTTTTAAGCGTACTAAAATATATCCACCTAATAATTTCTCACGAATATCATCAATAGAGGGAGAGGTAATAATATCTTCAATGGAGACAATATTACATAGGTCAGAGATATTCTGAATATGTTCTGATTCCTTTTTCATAGGAGTTAAAATAAACTGTTTAATAATAAGTGCTTCCACGACAGATTTATAATAAAACAAGCATAACGTTTCATCTTCAAGTACGTTATAAGATACAAAATCGCTAGATTCTTTCATGGTATGTATAAATTCTGGAATAGAACAAAGTGGTTTTGCCGTAGTCTTTTTGGATTTTTCAGATGAGAAACCGAACATTTTTACCCCCCTGACATATATCATTTACTTATGTTAGTTTTTGGGAAAGGCGGGAATTTATACTTGAAAATTGAAAGTTCATAAAGAAAAGGAAGGATATTGGGAATCCCTTCCTTTTTTTGGCGTATTAATTTGTTTTCTTTTCCTTAATAGACTTCACTAATTTAATCATTTCTGCTCGTATATCTTCCTTTTTTACATTTAATTTTTCTGCAATTTGTTTAATATCCATTCCGTCTTTTTTCATTTTTAGTACATCGTCAAGAGGGGTATTACTTTTTTGAGAGATGATTGTTAATACCGTGAGCTGACGTAATCCGATATTATAATCTTTCATTTTTTGTTTTAGTCCGTCTGGTGTAGATTTTTGCATATTTGCTAATTCTTGCAGCAGTGCTTTTTTCGTCTCTTTATTCATATGATGCTTTTTTACTTTACTTGGATCTACACCGAAATGCTGGGCTGTTTTCTCCCAAGATTTATTTTGCTTATAGTAAGCTAAAACGTCTTTTATTTCTTTTTTACCGATTCTTGCAATATGAGCAGCTTTCCAAATTTCATGTTTGTTATAGCCGAGTTTTTCGAGCGACTGCATTTCTTCTTCTGAAATAGGCTTATGATGGTGCAATGTTATTTCTTTTGGCGTGGCAGCGAAAGTAGGGAAGACGGTTGCCCCGAATAATAATGTTGCCATAGTCATACTTACTGCGATTTTTTTGTACATATAAACTCCTCCTAGATGGATAATGTGGAAAACTGTACACATATCATTTCCATAAAATGTGAAATACTTGTGAACAAGTTAAGTTTTTTTATTCACAGTATAAAATGACGTTTTTGGAAGTTTTCCAACATAAAACATTGATTAATAGTAAAAAACTAAGGTATAATCGAAATTGAAAATCAATATCAATAACAAATGTATACATATAGATGAAAATAAGGGAGAGAAAAATATGACTACATATACTTCCAT
Organism: Bacillus sp. AY18-3; assembly: GCF_008042305.1. Classification (NCBI taxonomy): domain Bacteria; kingdom Bacillati; phylum Bacillota; class Bacilli; order Caryophanales; family Bacillaceae; genus Bacillus; species Bacillus sp. AY18-3. The sequence goes on from NZ_QKQR01000028.1 coordinate 34,459, forward strand.
CGCAAATGTGATTAAAGAAAGACGCTCTGTACGTACATTTACAGATAAAGCTGTAGATAAAGAGTTATTAATTGAACTATTAAACGACGCAACATGGGCACCGAATCATAAACACCGTGAACCATGGAATTGTAAATTATACATTGGAGAAGGCCGCAAAAAATTAGTAGATGCAGTATTAAACTCTTTCACAGAAGAAGAAAGAGCGAAACGCGGCAAAATTTTATCAGATCGTTTCTTAAGCACGCCGGCACAAATTGTTGTTTATATTAATGAAGATCCACGTCAAATTCAACGCGACGAAGATTACGCTGCAACATGTGCATTTATGCAAAACTTCCAACTGCTTGCTTGGGAACGCGGATTAGGTTGCGTTTGGAAATCAGGCGGATTAAACTACAATCCATTATTTATAGAAGGACTTGGTTTAACAAGAGGTCAACGCATCGTTGGAATTCTTCACCTTGGCTATTTCGATAAAGCACCAGAAGGAAAAGCTCGTACACCGATTACTGAGAAGATGGAGATTATTGAAGGTTAATAGATGAGACATTCTCGTTTTTATGAGGATGTCTTTTTATTATGCAATCAATCCTCATGAAAGCTTGTTCCTCATCATACACTTTCTTAAGGGAAAGTGTAAGGAGGGAAAATAATGAGAGCAAGTGAAGATAAAGCGCTGCAATATGCGATTGCGGAAATTACGGAAATTGCGACTGGATTTGGGCTTGATTTTTATCCGATGCGTTATGAAGTATGTCCAGCGGAAATTATTTATACATTTGGTGCATATGGGATGCCGACGAGGTTTTCGCATTGGAGTTTTGGAAAGCAATTTTTCAGAATGAAATTACAATACGATTTAGGACTTAGTAAAATTTATGAACTCGTTATTAACTCTAATCCATGTTACGCCTTTTTATTAGATACGAATTCTTTAATTCAAAATAAATTAATCGTGGCGCACGTTTTAGCGCACTGTGATTTCTTCAAAAATAATATTCGTTTCTCTAATACGAAACGCGATATGGTGGAGAGTATGGCAGCGACAGCAGATCGTGTGAAGGCGTATGAACATAAGTATGGAAGAGAAGAGGTAGAAACGTTCTTGGATGCAGTACTTGCCATTCAAGAACATATTGATCCATCGCTTATGCGTCCGAAACTTGCTTGGAGTATTGGAGATTTAGAAGAGGATGTAGAAAAGAAAAAGATATCACAGTACGATGATTTATGGAATTTAGATGATCGAAACAAAAAGAGGGAACGACCTAATATGCATAAAAAGAAGAAAATCCCACCGCAGCCAGAAAAAGATTTACTCCTCTTTATTGAAGAATATAGCCGTGAGCTAGAAGAGTGGCAGCGCGACATATTAACGATGATGCGCGAGGAAATGTTATATTTCTGGCCACAGCTTGAAACGAAGATTATGAATGAAGGCTGGGCTTCCTTCTGGCATCAACGCATACTTCGTGAAATGGACTTAACATCTTCTGAAGCGATTGAATTCGCAAAGCTTAATGCAGGTGTAGTTCAACCATCAAAAACAAGCATTAACCCATACTACCTCGGTATTAAAATGTTCGAAGATATTGAAGAACGCTACAATAACCCGACAGAAGAAATGAAGCGACGCGGTGTAAAACCAGGATCTGGTCGAGACAAAATTTTTGAAGTACGTGAAATTGAGTGGGACGTATCGTTCTTAAGAAACTACTTAAATAAAGACCTCGTAATGAGAGAAGATATGTACTTATTCCAGCGCCAAGGAAAAGAATATAAAGTGATTGATAAAGAATGGGAGCATGTGCGTGATCAACTTGTAAATATGCGTACTAATGGAGGTTTCCCGTACTTAGTAGTAGAAGATGGAGACTACTTAAAGAATGGGGAATTGTACATTAAACATAGCTATGAAGGAATTGAACTAGATTTAAAATACTTAGAAAAAGTATTACCGTATCTTCATCAGCTATGGGGAAGAACGGTGCATATGGAGTCCATTGTGGAGAGTAAGGGCGTTGTGTTTTCTTATGATGGGAAGATGGTGCATCGGAAGTATGTGTGATGAAAAGACCGGACATAGAATGCTATGTCCGGTCTTTTTTTATTTGGAACAAGGTTAAATATGCTATTCTTGAAAAAGGGAGTTACATAGAGAAATGGAGTGATTCAAATGAGCAAAATAGGGGTATGCAAGGTGGATATTACGCCGCCTGTCGGTATTGATTTTGTCGGATACCATAGAGAGACAGGAATAAATAATATTGAAGAGCGTATTTACGGGACGGTCTTTGTATTTGAAAAAAATGAAATGAAAACGGTGTTTATAAGTGTTGATAATATTGGGATGTTAGTAGAAGATACGAATGTTATTCGTGAGCGAGTAGCTAGTAGGCTTCATGTGCCATTTGAGCGAATAACAGTTGTTTATACACATACACACTCTGGTCCAGAAACAGTCGGTGAGCAACCTTTAGTAAAGTCGTATAAAACGATTTTAGTAAATAATGTAGTGCAAGGTGCGGTTACTGCGGATAACAACTTGAAGCTCTGTGAAGTTGGCTGGGGTGTTACGACAGGTGATATTGGGGTCAACCGAAGAGAGAGAACATCTGATGGAAGAGCAAAGATGGGAACAAATATAGAGGGTGTTGTAGATAAACGAATTGGTATGTTAGCCATAAGAAATGCTGAAACGAAGGAGCTATCTGGGATTGTAGTATTTTGTACGGCTCATCCGAATGTTTTAAAAGGTGATAGTGATGTGTTATCAGCGGATTATCCTGGACTGACGAGAGAGGTTCTTGAGAAGATAGTAAACTGTCCTGTTATTATTGTGCAAGGGGCTGCTGGTAATGTAAATGCGAAGTATCGCGGTTCAAGAGAAGCATTAAAGAAAATGGCTTACACACTTAGTGGACATGTATTAACGATGTTGCCAACAGTTACATACAGCCCAATTGTAAATTTAAGAACGATTTCGAGTACGATGCAAATGAAGTTGAAAGATATTCCTGAAATGAATGAGATACGAAGCATGGCTCGATCGGCCGAGAAGCAGTGGGGGATGAATACGGATGAATGGCTTACTATCGTTTTAGAGAAATATAAGCAAGGTATTCGGCAGTTACGTATTGATTTAGAAGTTCAACTGTTTCAAGTTAATGATGGTATGTTCTCTGGTATACCGATGGAACCTTTTTCAGAAACTGCGTTAGAAATGAAAGAGAGTCTTCAAAATGAACTAGCTTTCTTTGGTGGATATACGAACGGATATATTTGTTATTTACCTACAAAGGAAGAGTTTGTATATGGTGGATATGAAGTGGAATTAAGTCCTGTCGTATATGGGCCAGCTACAAATTTGTTGATGCCACCGGAGGAGAATACGGCGAGTTTGATTGTGCAGAGAGTTATGAAATCATATAATGTTTAAAATATAGACTTTCATGTATTTAATATAAAATTTAAAAGAAACAATAATTATTAATAAAACTGTAAAAAACAAATCCATTTTGAAAAAGAATAATCAAAATGGATTCTTTTTTTATATGGAGTTTTTGTTTACCAAACAGGGCGTATATTTGATGATAATTTTCCTGTATTTTTTTTAGTAACGAATGTTGTTAAATCTTCTTTAAGCATTTGCATTCGTTCTGCACCTATGTTTTCAATCCATCGCTGTTCTATTTCAGCTATTATTTCTTCTTTTGCTTTCATTACTGACAAACCACGTTCAGTTAAAACAATGATCTTACCTCTTTTATCAGTAGGATGCGTTTTACGTGTAACGTAACCACTACTCTCAAGAGAATCTACCATTTTACTTACAGCTTGTTTGGAAATCCCTAAATACTCAGCTAGTTCTATACCAGTTGCTCCATTAGGAAGAATGCGTTTGAACATAAAACCATGTGCTGGCCTAATATCTTCAAATCCTAATTCACTTAATTTTTCATGTAGTTCAGTAATTAATGTACTGAAAGATAATGATAAAAGTGAAGTAAGGTCTAGTTCGTTAAATGTTGAATGATCCATGTATATAACCTCCGTAATTATAGTCAATCAAGTTGACTACATGTGAAACCTATTGTACTATACGGAATATACATGGTTAATATCGTTAAAATTAGAGGGAGTGTATTTGCACCATATGCATCGCTGGAACCTATTAAGGATTCTGCAACAGGAAGAGTGTTTGAATATGCTGGAGATGCACGTGAGTTTACACCATACGCTGTGAACACAAAGCGTTCAAGATTAGAACAAGAAGTGAATATTGATTTTTATAAAAAAGAAATTTTCACATATGCAGATGCTTGTATCGTCACTGTGAAGATTACAAATCCAGATGGCTCAATTGAGTATCAAAAAGGAGAAACAAGTACAGAAAGCATTGTATGTACAAATATTGTATGGAGTGAAGATGAAGTTTCATTTGAAATGAGAGCAAGTGCAAGTAATCCGTTAAACACGACAGCACCTGCAGCTGACTATTTTTTGACTATACGAGTTAATGAATGTGGTACTGTGCATGTTGAAGGTGTACATGATGGTTTCCCTTGCTATGAATTTTATAAACAAATAGACTTTGGTTCATTTGAATTAATATACACACATGATTTCAGAGAAACGGATGATACCCCAGCAGCACTAGCTGGAGAAATGGAATATAGTTTTAAAACGACAATCTAATAAATATAGCGCTATTTTTCAGAAGGAAGTAGCAAACGTTAAAAGAGAAATCTATTGATTATGGGACCGAAATTGTGATCTGTTTTACTCAATGATATGCAGTATTTAAAATAAAATTATAGAGGTGTTTCTTATGACTAATATCGTTAAAATTAGAGCCAGTGTATTTATTCCAATGTCTTGGACTGAAGCTAAGAAGGATATGGAAACGGGAAAAGTAATCCAATTCGAAGGTGATTCCCGTGAATTTACACCGTATGCGGTAAACGCTATGCGCTCTAGAGTTGAGCAAGAGATAGTAGTGGATTTTTATAAAGAAGAAGTGTTTTCATATGCGGACACGGGTATTACGACAGAGAAGGTTACAAACCCAGATGGTTCGGTGAATAAAAGAACAGGAAAAGCGAGTACTGAAAATATTGTGTGTACGGATATTGAATGGAATTCTGATGGTGTGCAATTCAAAATGAGAGCAAGTGCAAGTAATCCGTTAAATGTGTATGCTCCTCCTGTGGACTATTTATTAACTGTATGTGTGAAAAAGGATGGTAGTATCGATATTCAAGGAGAACATGATGGTTTCCCTTGCTATGAATTTTATAAGCAAGTAGATTTCGGTTCATTTGAACAAATTTATACACATGATTTTAGAGAAACTGGTGATACACCTGAAGCGTTAGGTGGAGAAATGGATTATCGTTTTACAAAGATTTTATAGGAAGTATGACAAATTACTTCATTCGTAAATGAATTCAGCCGTCAAAAATAAGTATTACTCCATACTACGCCGCCTTTAGGCATGGATTTAATCATACAGAAAGGAACCTGGAGATAGCTAGGTTCTTTTTTGTTTCGAATTTGTGAACAAAAGATATATATATTGAAAATGATTTTTGTATATTTTATTATATACCCATACGGGTATAAGTTTTCTGTTTTTGATACATTGAGTAAATAAATCATATGGAGGTTTAAAATATGTCTAGAAAAATTGTAGTAGTAGGTGGAGTTGCCGGCGGGGCATCAGTAGCTGCAAGGCTTCGTCGTTTAAGTGAAGAAGATGAAATTATTATGGTGGAGCGTGGTGAATATATTTCATTTGCGAATTGTGGATTACCATACTACATTGGCGGTGTTATTACAGAAAGACAAAAGTTATTAGTACAAACTGTTGAAAGGATGTCAAAGCGTTTTAATTTAGATATACGTGTATTGAGTGAAGTGGTAAAGATTAATAAAGAAGAGAAAACAATTACGATAAAGAATGTAACTACAAATGAAACATATAACGAGGGATATGATATTTTAATTCTTTCACCAGGAGCAAAACCAATCGTTCCATCTATTCCAGGTATTGAAGAAGCGAAGGCGATGTTTACGTTACGAAATGTACCTGATACAGATCGCATTAAAGCGTATATTGATGAGAAGAAACCACGTCATGCGACGGTTATTGGTGGCGGATTTATTGGAGTTGAAATGGTTGAAAACTTAAGAGAACGAGGAATTGATGTTACTCTTGTAGAGATGGCAAATCAAGTAATGCCACCAATTGATTATGAAATGGCAGCATATGTGCATGAGCATATGAAAAAGCACAATGTTGAGCTTGTTTTAGAAGATGGTGTAGATACATTAGAAGAGAACGGGACTGTTGTACGTTTAAAAAGGGGTTCAATCATAAAGACAGATATGATTATTTTAGCAATTGGTGTGCAACCAGAGAGCAGTTTAGCGAAGGATGCAGGGTTAGCACTAGGAGTTAGAGGAACGATAAAGGTAGATGAGAGTTTTCAAACGTCGGACCCGCACATATATGCAATTGGTGATGCGATTGAAGTAAAGGATTTTGTTACAGAAACAGAAACGATGATTCCGTTAGCGTGGCCAGCTAATCGTCAAGGTCGCATGTTAGCAGATATTATTCATGGTCATACGGATTCTTTATATAAAGGTACGCTGGGAACTTCTGTAGCTAAAGTTTTTGATTTAACAGTTGCTGCGACGGGAGTAAATGAGAAAATATTAAAACGATTAAATATACCCTATGAGGTAGTACATGTACAGGCGAATTCGCATGCGGGATATTATCCGAATGCGACGCCAGTGTTAATAAAATTAATTTTTAATAAAGAAAGCGGAAAAATTTATGGGGCGCAGGCGTTAGGGCGTGACGGTGTAGATAAGCGTATTGATGTTATTGCAACGGCAATGAAGGCAAACTTAACCGTAATTGATTTGCCAGATTTAGAATTATCATATGCCCCGCCTTATTCTTCTGCAAAAGACCCAGTAAACATGGTGGGGTATGCGGCAAGTAATATAGTAGATGGTTTTGTGGACACAGTACAATGGCATGAGGTAGATCGTATTGTTGAAAATGGTGGATATCTTATTGATGTTCGAGAGCCTAATGAACTCAAACAAGGAATGATTAAAGGTTCTATTAATATCCCCTTAGATGAGTTACGTGATCGTTTGGATGAAGTACCGGTAGATAAAGAAATATATATTACTTGTCAACTTGGTATGAGAGGTTATGTCGCAGCGCGCATGTTAATGGAAAAAGGATATAAGGTAAAGAATGTAGATGGTGGCTTTAAATTGTATGGGACAGTATTACCAGAACGTGTTGCGTATTAATATTTTTTCATCTTCCACTTCAAAATTTAGTGGAAGATGAAAGCTTATGTATTAAGGTTTCACGTTTTGTTTTGTGAACATATAAGATAAACATTAAAAATAGGGGTTTGCAAAATACCCTATAGGGTATAATATATTGTCATAGGTTATAAATAGTGACATAATGGTAATGAGGTGATTATAGAATGGAATATAATCAAGATATGAAAAATAGATTGAAACGTATTGAAGGTCAGGTTCGTGGTGTGCTTCGTATGATGGAAGAAGGAAAAGATTGCCGAGAGGTTATTACACAGTTAACGGCATCTCGTTCTGCACTTGATCGTACAATTGGACTTGTTGTGGGAACGAATTTAGAGCAATGTTTGCGTGAGCAGTTTGAAAGCGGTAATGGTTCAAATGAAGAGTTAATTAAAGAAGCTGTTCAATTACTTGTAAAAAGCCGATAATCTGTCAAACATAAGTGTTGACAGATTTTCAAAAACATTTTAATATACCCCTACAGGTATATGTGTATAAATTATGGAGGAATCGACTATGAGTATAAAAGTGGATATGAGTTTAGATTGTAAAGGTTTGGCCTGTCCGATGCCGATTGTGAAGACGAAGAAGGCGATGGAAGGTTTGACATCAGGGCAAGTGATTGAAGTTCATGCAACAGATAAAGGGTCTACTGTAGATATACAAAGTTGGGCGAGTAAAGTAGGTCATCAGTACATCGGGACGAAACACGAAGGTGATCTATTGATGCATTACGTTAGAAAAGCACACGAGCAGGAAGTGAATGAAGTAGTGAAATATCCTCAAACAATTACGAATTCGGAATTGGAAGAGATATTATTAAGTGGTGAAGAGTGTATTGTATTAGATGTTCGTGAAGCGGCGGAATTCGCTTTTGGTCATATTCCATCGGCTGTTTCCGTGCCGTTAGGAGAATTAGACAGTGCAGCGTTAGATCAGAAGAAGCAAATTTATGTTGTTTGCCGAACTGGTAACCGTAGTGATGTAGCTTGCCACATGTTGAAAGAGAAAGGTTATGCAAATGTGAAAAATGTCATTCCAGGCATGTTAGAGTGGCAAGGCAATGTGGAAAAATAAAATTTTTTAAATAAAAATATACCTATGGGGGTAATAAGATGAACGTTAAACCGTTACAAGCAAAAGATGTTGCAGAGAAAGTTTTATTCGGAAAGTTATTTATTTTAGATGTTCGTAATGAGGCGGATTATGAAGATTGGAAAATTGAAGGAAAAAAAGTTACTTCAATGAATGTGCCGTACTTTGATTTATTAGAGGGTGTAGATCATATTGTAAGTGAACTACCTAAAGATAAAGATGTTTTAGTAGTATGCGCAAAAGAAGGGTCTTCTATATTTGTGGCAGAGCAATTAACAGAGGCTGGATTAGAAAATGTTTATTATTTATCTGGTGGTATGAAGGCTTGGAGTGAATATATAAAGCCTATAAAAGTTGGAGATTTAAAAGATGGCGGAAGTATGTATCAGTTTAACCGTCTTGGAAAAGGTTGCTTATCTTATATGGTCGTTTCAAACGGTGAAGCAGCAGTTATTGATGCAGTAAGAACAGTTGAAGCGTACGAAGAGTTTGCGAAAGAGCATGGTGTTACGATTACGAATGTAATGGATACACATTTACATGCAGACCATATTTCTGGCGGACGTAAGTTAGCGGAAAAAGTAGGTGGTACGTATTGGCTGCCGCCAAAAGATGCGGAGGAAGTTGTGTTCTCATATAAACCACTTGTTGAAGGATCTGTTATTACGGTGGGGGGGACTAAAATTGAAATTGACGCATTATACTCACCGGGGCATACGATTGGAAGTACGTCATTTATTGTAGATGATTCCTATTTATTATCAGGCGATATTTTATTTGTAGATTCAATTGGGCGTCCAGACCTTGCTGGGAAAGCTGAAGATTGGGTAAGTGATTTACGTACTACTTTGTATAGCCGATATAAAGAACTATCTCAAAACTTAGTTGTGTTACCGGCTCATTATTCAAAAATAAGTGAAATGGACGAGAGTGGCATTGTTAGTGCTAAATTAAAAGATTTATTTGCGTATAATGCAGGATTAAATATTGAGGATGAGGGAGAGTTTCGTAAAGTTGTAACAGAGAATTTACCACCTCAACCGAATGCATATCAAGAAATTCGTCAAACAAATATGGGGCGATTAAATCCAAGTCAAGACGAAGAGCGTGAAATGGAGATTGGTCCAAACCGTTGTGCTGTTCATAATTAATTCGGTTTCAAATGAAATAAAAATAGGAGGTATATAAGATGAAGGTGAAAGTGAAAGAAGTATTAGATGTAAAAGGATTAGCATGTCCAATGCCAATTGTGAAAACAAAGAAGGCGATGGAAGCATTACAATCGGGTTAGAAGTACACTTAACAGATAAAGGTGCGATTAAAGATATTCCAGCATGGTCACAAAAAGGCGGGAAGTACACTTAACAGATAAAGGTGCGATTAAAGATATTCCAGCATGGTCACAAAAAGGCGGTCATGAAGTGTTAAAGCATACAGAAGAAGACGGCGAATTAAAGTTCTGGATTAAGAAAGCTTAATTATAAAAATAGGAGGCATATAAGATGAAAGTGAAAGAAGTATTAGATGTAAAAGGATTAGCATGTCCAATGCCAATTGTAAAAACAAAGAAGGCAATGGAAGCATTACAATCGGGTTAGAAGTACACTTAACAGATAAAGGTGCGATTAAAGATATTCCAGCATGGTCACAAAAAGGCGGTCATGAAGTGTTAAAACACACGGAAGAATCTGGTGAATTAACCAATGCCAATTGTAAAAACAAAGAAGGCAATGGAAGCATTACAATCGGGGGAAGTGTTAGAAGTACACTTAACAGATAAAGGTGCGATTAAAGATATTCCAGCATGGTCACAAAAAGGCGGTCATGAAGTGTTAAAACACACGGAAGAATCTGGTGAATTAAAATTCTGGATCAAGAAAGCATAGCAGTTCAATAACAAGTGGAAGATTACATCCTCTGCTTATTATTGAAAGTAAAGAGGATAATCATATATGTTTTATATAGTTATATCTCTACTAGTATGGATGCCAGGAATTTTAGTAAAACGTTACATTCCGGTTTTAAACGTTGCATATATTTCGTTAGAACAAGTAAGGAAAATGGAAAGTGTTGTTGTAGATGTACGCAACTATACAGAGAGTCACAGTGATAACACTTCTAGAATTATGTGTATACCGTATGCGTATTTAAAACGGTATTATCATGAAATACCAAATAAGCCTTTGCATCTTATTGTTCATAATAAAGTGGATCGGAATTTAAGTGTTCGTTTTTTAAGAAAGAAAGGGTTCCATATTCAAAGCTATAGTATATATTTGGACGGGAAAAAAGCACAAAAGGAGTTTAAATAGTTTTATGGATGTAAAGACAATATTAAATGTAATCTTAATTGTACTTGTATCGTGGTTTATTATTTCTCGCTTCTTACCAGTTAGAGGAGTAAAAAATATTTCAGGAAAAGATTTAAAACGGATGATGGGGCAAAAGAATAAACAATTTATCGATGTACGTACAGTAGGTGAGTATAGAGGGAATCATATGAAAGGGTTTCAGAATATCCCATTAAATGAGTTAGCTAGTAAAGCAAATCAATTAGATAAAAATAAGGAAGTAATCGTTATTTGTCAGAGCGGGATGAGAAGTAAGCAAGCAGCAAAGGTATTAAAGAAATTAGGATTTCAGCACGTTATCAATGTTTCAGGCGGTATGAATGGTTTGTGAGGAGGAAATTTAAAATGAAAGAAATGACAGTAAAAGAATTAGAAGAAAAATTGTTACGTAAAGAAGCAGTCAATATCGTAGACGTACGTGAAGTAGAAGAAGTTGCCGAGGGGAAAATTCCAGAAGCGTGTAATATTCCACTAGGGCTATTAGAGTTTCGTATGCATGAGTTGGATAAAAAGAAAGAGTATATTATCGTTTGTCGTTCTGGCGGAAGAAGTGCACGAGCAGTTCAGTTTTTAGAGAGCTACGGTTTTCAAGCAATTAATATGGTAGGTGGTATGTTAGCATGGGAAGGTAAAGTCGTATAGTACAGAGATACATGATTTGAGCCTTTTTATAAATGATAAAATACCCCTATAGGTAATCGGAGGGAGAAAAACATGGAACAACAGAAGAAAACAACAATCGTTTTATTTAGCGGAGATTATGATAAAGCAATGGCTGCTTATATTATTGCAAATGGTGCAGCGGCGTATGATCAAGAGGTAACTATTTTTCATACTTTTTGGGGATTAAATGCTTTAAGGAAAGATGAGCATGTGAAGGTGAAGAAAACTTTCATCGAAAAAGTATTTGGAAAGATGATGCCACGCGGTGCGGATAAGATGGGATTATCAAAAATGAATTTTGCAGGTATGGGACCAAAGATGATTAAAGGTATTATGAAAAAACATAATGCGATGCCTTTACCAGATTTAATCGATTTGGCGAAAGAACAGGGGATTAAACTTGTCGCTTGTCAAATGACAGTAGATTTATTAGGGTTAAAAGAGGAAGAGATTATGGAAGGGGTAGAGTTTGCAGGAGTAGGAGCTTATTTAGCAGATGCTTCGGATGGGAATGTAAACTTATTCATTTAATTCACCTTCTTTTTAGAAGGGAGGGGATGTAAGATGAGCTTAGTCGTATTACTTTTTATAATTGGGTTTATAGGATCGTTTATATCAGGAATGGTTGGAATTGGCGGTGCGATTATTAATTATCCGATGATCTTATACATTCCGGTATTGCTGGGGTTTACTGGCTATACGTCACATGAAGTAAGTGGTATTACAGCGGTTCAAGTATTCTTTGCAACTTTTGCAGGGGCATGGGCCTATCGGAAAAGTAATGATATGGATAAAACGCTAGTTGTATATATGGGAGCTAGTATATTAATAGGAAGTTTCATAGGGAGTTTTGGTGCTAACGTATTAGAGGAACATACGGTCAATGTTGTTTATGCAGCGTTAGCAACAATAGCTGCTATTATGATGTTCGTACCGAAACGAAATAATGGTGGTGAAGTGACATATAATAAATGGTTAGCAAGTTTGTTAGCATTTATTGTAGGCGGAGCATCAGGCATTATAGGTGCTGGAGGTTCTTTCTTATTAGTTCCCATTATGCTGGTCATTTTAAAATTGCCGATACGTACAACAATAGCAACATCTATCGCAATTACGTTTATTTCCTCAGTAGGAATTACGACTGGAAAAGTAATAACTGGGCAAGTAGTTGTAATTCCAGCTCTTATTATCGCGATTGCAAGTATCTTTGCTGCGCCGCTTGGAGCGCGAGTCGGGAAAAAGATCAATCAAAAAGCATTGCAATATATGTTATCGATTTTGATTGTAGGTACAGCTATTAAGATGTGGATTGATATGATATTGAAATAAAAGGATGGTGCTGCTTGCAGCTCATCCTTTTATTTATGCCGCTATTTGAAGGTAGTAAACGCCCGATTGGTGCAGGCTGATTTATGCCCAAATAACTTTCATTAAGTTTTTATATTCGTCATTTGCTAATTTATATAGCATTCTCGTATGTTCAAAGACAAGTGCTGGATTAAAGTTTGGTTCTGAGAATGCAAGCGATGCTGAAATATCAATTGCATTTTGCTTGTTTAATGTGAATTTTGCAAATCGATAAGATGTGTTTAATTCATTGATAACATGCAAAATATCATTTGTTGATGTTGCATCAGGTACGTGAGCAACATTGAAGCAGTATATATCCACAGTAGGATGTTCGTTTTGGAAAGCAGCGATAAGTTGAATTTTTGCGCCAGCTTCTGTTTCTAAGCCTACTGAAAAATGAACAGAACCATCATTTTCATCTATATTTTCTTCCATGTATATATCGTTGGATTTTAAGTAGTCTTTAAAATCTGAGATGTTATGTTTTACTGCAGCTTTCATATGTATGAGCCCCCTGATAATTGGAATAGATTGCTACTATTTATTATAATTTAAAAATATTAAAAAAGATAGTTAGAAAGTTCTGATTTTTGATTTAGAAAAAATAAAAAGAAGCAGTACTCTACCTCCATAGAGAACTGCTTCTTTTTTATTCATTGTCGTTAGACGATGTTTCTGTATCTTCACTGCTATTTTTATTCTTATTTTTCACTTCATTGTTACTTGATTCGCGTTCACTTGAATTTTCAGACTTAGATTCTTTTGTTTTCTCTGTGCTTGTTTTCTTCGAATCAGAGTCTGTTTTTGTATATGCAGGTAATCCAAGGTGAGCGCGAAGCCCGTTTGTTACATTTGCTAATTCTTTTTTATCTGGATTGTAGTAATATGTTCGGCCGCCGCCAGCAGATTTGCTACATGTATCGTCACCTTTTTCCATATAGCAGTCTTCACCTTGAATTTGTAATTTCTCAATTTCCGAATCCGATCCGTACTTATAGAATGAAAGCATATCATCGAATGTTAAGTTCGTAACGAATTGGCCGTTAATATCATCAATGATGTTACCAACTTTTGTTACAGATCCAACGCTTGTTAGTTTCTTTAAAATAGCTTCAATAACGAGCTGTTGGCGTTGTCCACGCATTGCATCACTATCGATGTGGCGCGTTCTAGCAAGGGCAAGAGCTTCTTCACTATTTAGCTTTTGAACACCTTTCTTCAGGTGAATCGCATCAGCAGTATCATTACTATCTTGTTCAGTAAATTCAACTGGTACATCGACTTCAATACCACCTAAATCGTCGACAATTTTCATAAATGACTTGAAGTTAAACTTTACAAAGTAATCAACGGGAACATTCATTAATTTTTCAACTGCATCAATGCTTGCTTGGGGTCCACCATCTTTTCCGTTTTTAGTAGAACCGTATGCATGAGCGTGTGTAATTTTATCTTTTTTCTTTTCCACTGGGATATAAGTATATGTATCTCGTGGAATACTTAATAGTTTTACAGTTTTGCTATCTTTATTAAACGTTGCAAGTAGTAGTGCATCCGTTCTTATAGCTTCTCCATATTCTTTCCCGCGGACATCGCTTTCATCAACACCCATGATTAAGACGGAGACGTTATTTGTGATAGGTTTTACAGCTTTATCACGTAAATCAGATTTATCACCGCGCGCTAAATCGTGTGCGGCATTTCGAACAGCAGAAGATGCTTTATTTACTAAAAACCAAGTATAACCGCCACCTATTATTAAAAAGAATAGAATAACGCTTATAATAATTTTTGTTTTTTTCCTACTTTTTTTCGGTTTACTGCGTGTATTTTCTTGCAAAGATGGGTTTTGCTCCATTTCCTGTACTCCTTCATTTGGATTGAAATACGACACTCACATCCACTTATTATAATGAAATTTGACGAAAAAAGACATTACAAATCATTTACATTTCGTAAAAATTCAATATATTTATAAAAAGTCAGATTTTCTATATTTTATTTTTCAGATGTAGAATAAGTATAAGTTGTTTTAGTGGAAATGAAAACATGTATTGTGAGAAAGTGATAGAGAAGTAAGATTTGTTGAAATATAGCCAAGAAGAAATGAGTAGGTTTACTGGTTTCTTCTATATAATAAAGAAGAATTTTACGGATAAAGGAGCGGGCATAGTGAATCATACATCATTCCGAGCAATCGTTGTGAACGAAACAGAAAGTAAGCAGTTTGTAAGAAACATTGTAGAGAGAGAAGTAAGTAGTTTACCTGAGGGGGACGTATTAATACAGGTTCACTATTCTTCATTAAATTATAAAGATGCGCTTTCAGCCACGGGTAATAAAGGTGTTACGAGAACATATCCTCATACGCCAGGAATTGATGCAGCAGGAGAAGTTGTGAGTAGTGAAGGGGAAACCATTAAGGTAGGAGATCAAGTCATTGTAACGGGATATGATTTAGGTATGAATACTTCTGGTGGTTTCGGAGAATATATTCGCGTGCCAGCATCTTGGATCACCCCTTTACCAGAGGGAATGTCATTAAAGGAAAGTATGATGTACGGGACAGCAGGTTTTACAGCTGCTTTATCAGTATATAAGCTTATTGGAGCAGGCATAACGCCTAGTATGGGAGATGTTTTAGTAACGGGTGCCACAGGCGGCGTAGGGAGTGTAGCTGTTAGTATTTTAAGTAAGCTAGGATTTAACGTAGTAGGAGCGACAGGGAAAATGGAAGAGGAAGAGATGCTACTACGTCTAGGAGCGAAACAAGTGATTCATCGTACGGAGTTGAATGATGAATCAGGAAGACCAATGTTAAAAGGGATATACGCCGGGGTTATCGATACTGTAGGTGGACATATGCTAGAAACCGCTTTAAAAACGGTAAAGTATGGTGGTTGTGTAACGACATGCGGTAATGTGGCAGGGCAGGAGTTACAAACAACGGTATATCCGTTTATTTTGCGAGGTATAAGTCTTTTAGGAATAGATTCTGTGCAATGCCCAGTGGATGTGAGAAGAAATGTGTGGACGCTCTTAGCAAGTGAATGGGAAAATAATGAGTTACTATCTTATACAGAAGAATGTACATTGGAAGAGTTAGATGAAAAGTTTACACTTATATTGCAAGGAAAGTTAAAAGGAAGAACGGTTGTAAATATGAAATAAAAAAGAGACGCTAACTTAAGCGTCTCTTTTTTATTATAATGATTGTTTTAAATTGATTTTACCTTGTTCACCTAAAACACCATCAGCGATATTTACAGCGTGATCACCGATACGCTCTAAGTTACTTACCATATCAACGTAGATGATACTTGCATCACCTGAACAGCTACGTTCATTCAGACGTAATACGTGACGTTTACGAAGAACACGTTCCATTTGGTCAATTTTACGTTCTTTTGCAATAACCGTTTGAGCTAGTTCAGTGTCGAAGTTAGTTAAAGCATTGATTGCATCTTGTAATGTTGAAATTGTTAACTCAAGCATTTCATTTAATTCAGCTAGTGCTTCGTCTGATAGTGAAACACGATGTGAAATTTGGAAATCTACAAGTTCTACAAGGTTTTCTACATGATCACCGACACGTTCAATATCTCCAACGACACCTGCTAGCACCGAATGCTTTTCAGAGTCTGTAGGTGAAAGTGGTTTTTCTGATAGTAAAACTAAATACTCGATAATTTTTTTATCTAAATTGTTAATAGCTCCTTCTAATTGAGTAGCCATATCAGCGTGTTTTTTGTCTTGTGTATTTAAAAATTGATTCGCTTCTTTTAATCCGTGTAATGAAAACTCAGCCATACGGATGATTTCTTTTTGAGCTTCTGTTAAAGCAATAGCTGGAGATTGCTCAATAAAGATTGGGTTTAAATGTTGCGGTTTGAAGTTAATAGATGAATCTTCACCACGAATGATTTTTGTTACGATCCATGCTAATACTGCAATGAATGGGAACTGAATAATTGTATTCGTTACGTTAAATGTTCCGTGTGCAAATGCAATTGTCATTTCTGGATTTAAATTTAATGACGTTTGGAAATATTGAATTAAACTTGTAAATGGTATTAATATAATCGTAAAGATAAGGGTACCGATAATATTAAAGATAACGTGAACTAATGCTGCACGTCTTGCAGCAATTGAAGTACCGATTGCTGCTAATACTGCTGTAATTGTCGTACCGATATTATCACCGAATAATACAGGAAGAGCAGCTTGTAAATCAATAGCACCTTGACCGAATAGTTCTTGTAAAATACCGATTGTTGCGCTTGAGCTTTGTACAATTAAAGTGAACACTGTACCGACAATAATTCCTAAAATTGGATTGTCACTCATGCTAACCATTAACTCTTGGAATGCCTCTAAAGAACGAAGAGGTTTCATACCTGCGCTCATTAATTCTAAACCGAAGAATAACATACCAAAACCAAATACAACTTGACCTACAGAATGTACTTTTTTATTTTTAAAGAAGAATAGCAAAATTGCTCCAACTGCCATAACTGGGAGAGCGTATTCTCCGATTTTAATTCCGATAATAAATGCAGTAACTGTCGTACCGATGTTCGCACCCATAATAACACCGATTGCTTGTCTTAATGTCATAAATCCGGCACTTACAAGTCCGACTGTTAAAGCGGTTGTTCCTGAACTTGATTGGATTAATACAGTAACTAACATACCTGCTAGCACACCCATAAGTGGGTTTGTTGTAAAGCGATCTAAAATATCGCGAAGACGATCTCCAGCTGCTTGTTGCAGTCCATCGCCCATGTATTTAATACCGAATAAGAAAATACCTAATCCACCAATGAACTGGAAGATCATATCTTGAATATTGTATTCCACGCATTCCACTCCTTAAATTTCATGTACGATGTAATTATTAACTAAACCTTGAGGCACTGTAAACGGTTTATCAGTAAAATTTACACTAAATTTACAAAGTGATAAAAAGTTTACAAACCTTTAAAGAAACACCTGGATTTAATTGGTTTTTTAGATGATATATCTAATCGGTTTGTAAAGAAGTCACATTTGTCACACTATTTATTGATAGTAAAAATAGGTGAAGGGAAACTACCCAACTGGGTATGCGGATTGGAATTTTATTTTGTTATGATGATGGTTCTTTGCATATTTTTTGATTAAAGTTAGAAAAATATGTAGGGAAACGGGGGAGGTTTGAAATGGATTTATTTAATGAAAGTAAAAAACGATTAAATTATTTTAAACTGTTTTCTTTTGAGATGCTCGCAACAATAAAAAAGAGCAATTCGCATATGAATTTGCTCTGCCTTTTTATGTTAAAAACTTTTGGTGCCGTGCATTTTAACAAGTATGCAAAGTGTTTTTTCTTTATGT
Organism: Bacillus sp. AY18-3; assembly: GCF_008042305.1. Taxonomy (NCBI): domain Bacteria; kingdom Bacillati; phylum Bacillota; class Bacilli; order Caryophanales; family Bacillaceae; genus Bacillus; species Bacillus sp. AY18-3. Next base: position 52,659 of record NZ_QKQR01000028.1, read on the forward strand.
AGAATCGTCATTATGCTCCATAGTTATGACGACATTTCCCCTCTTATGTCCTTTTTCAACATATATGTGAGCTTCAATAATTTCCTCAAAAGTGTATTGCCTATCAATGACCACTTTTATTTTACCGTCCTCAACAAGTTCTTTAAGGAAATTTAATGCTTCGGAAGTTTCAGGTGCGTTTTGACTTAATATGAGTTTCACGCGACTTGTCAATTTAGTCCAGAACATTTGAGCACTTGGTAACGGTTCAACAATATTTATATAGGTACCATCTTCCTTTAACATTTTAATACACTCTGAAAAGGAGCTCCTGTTTACCGCTTCAAAGATAACATCATAAGTTTCGTCTGTAGTAGAAAAATTTTTTGTGGTGTAATCAATTACTTCGTCAGCTCCTAGAGATTTGACCAATTCTAAATTGGAGCTACTGCACACACCTGTAACTGTTGCGCCGAAATACTTGGAAATTTGTACTGCATAACTTCCGACACTTCCAGAAGCTCCGTAAATAAGAATGTTTTGACCGCTTTGAACGTTAGCTTTCCTAAGGAAAAACAAAGCTGTACGTGCTCCAATTGGGATGGCTGCGGCTTCTTCATAGGATATATTGGAGGGCTTCATGCACACTGCTCCAACTTCAGGTAGACAAATATACTCAGCATAAGAACCAAAATTTACTTGGGTAGCTGCAAAAACTTGGTCTCCTCTTTTAAATCGTGTGACGTCTTTTCCTACTGATTCAACTTCACCAGCCAATTCCATTCCAAGTATTTGTTTTTTCGGTTGCTTAAAGCCAAGTGCGATTCGAGCGGGTAGCCAAACAGAAGAGGGAACCGTAAAACTTCGTGAGCGAATATCTCCTGCTGTTACGGTTGTCGCTTTTATTTTTACTAATATTTCATTGTCCTTAGGAGCAGGTTTTTCTATCTCTTTCAGTTGAAGAACGTCGGGGAGACCGTATTTTGTATATACTATTGCTTTCATTAATATTTCCTCCAATTCGTTCTATATGTTAATATCATACGAACAACATGAATAAATAGAACAGCGGTTCACTCTTCAATACAATGCAAAAAGCAGTGTGATTTTTTAGGAATCCACTGCTTTTTACAAATGTGTATACATGATTTTTTGGTCCAAGTACTTCGAAAAAGAACCAATTAGCATTACCCAACGGCTTTTTCTTTTGTTTTATCCCCTTGTTTTTGCTTCCGTAAGCTTGTGATGTAAATGAAAAGAAAAGCGATAAGTAATAGAGAGGAATATCGATATACAGTTGCATAGTTGGTAAAGTGTGCAATGAATCCAAATATAATTGCGCCAGCGCCAATGCCGAGGTCAAATGCTGAGAAGAATGTAGCTGTTGCGACTCCTCGTCGGTGTGGTGCTACTCGGTCGATCATCCATGCTTGTAGTGCAGGTTGAATCGCTCCAAAACCACTTCCGTAGCATGCTGCTGCAATAATTAAACTCGGAATTGTAGTTGTATACGACAATAAAATAATACCTGTAAACGTAATGATAACCCCTGGAATAATAACGAATGCATGACCTTTCGCATCGTATAACTTTCCAGAAAACGGACGAGTGACAGCGATTGCAAGTGCATTAAATAAGAAGAAGAGGCTTATATCAGCAATTCCGACTTCCGTAGCAAATAATGTAATAAAGCTCCCGATTCCGCCGTACATTAATGTAATACATAATATTAATAATGAAGGAAGTAAAGCTTTGCGCTCAATAAATCCATCGAGAAAAGTACCAGATGTTTGCTGTGGTGGTTGCGGCGATTTTTTGATTTGAAGTAGTTTCGTTAATATTAATGAAACAATTGTACATGAAAGTGCACATAAAAAAAGAATCGTGAAGTTATATGTTTGCATGAGCCAAAGTCCGATAAGTGGACCGAGCGCCATTGCAATCGTTCCAGAAAGACCGAAATATCCCATGCCTTCGCCGCGACGAGCTTGCGGAATTAAATCTGAAACGACAGTTCCATATGTAGTCGTTGTAATACCAAAGCCAGCTCCGTGTAAAATTCGCACGGCAAGCAATAGGAAGACGGTTGAAGCGAAAAGATAACTACCCATAGCGAGTAAACAAATAGCAGTACCGATCATTAAAATGATTTTTTTGTTGAATTTTTGCAAGGCGTTTCCAGTCAGTGGTCGAACAAAAAGTGCCGCCACGGTAAACATGCCTACAACAAATCCGATATTAGAACTTGTGCCGCCAATTTCTTTCACATAAACAGGTAAAGTAGGAATTAACATTTGAAACCCTAAAAACATACATAAGTTTGCAAAAATTAAAGCGACAAACTCTTTCGTCCATAACGATTCTCGTTTTACGAGTATTGCTTCTCCCATATATTCATCCCCTATATAAAATTTTCTCTTTTCTTTCGAGTATATGTATTGGTCAATGTAACAGTCAAGGAAGGTGCCTTGAAAACGTATAACAATTTCCGAGGTGGAAAAACTGACAAATTTGTGTAAAAGCTACACAACTATGAAAAAAAGTTGTAAAGTATAGATGTATAGACTTGTAGTTGTTATGAATGATAGAAATTGTTTTTTCTTTAAAGAAAGCGGATTCGAAAAGTAGTGAATGAGAAGGGGATACATACTTTTTCACTACATATATTTGAAAAGGTTTACAAAACAATGAAGAAAGAGGCGTGTACATATGAGACGATTAGGTATTTCTATTTATCCAGAACATTCAACAGTAGAGAAAGATAAGGAATATTTAACATTAGCAAGTAAATACGGATTTACACGTGTATTCACATGCTTATTGTCTGTAGATGGAGAAAAAGAGAAAATTATAGAAGAGTTTAAAGAAACGATCTCTCATGCAAATGCATTAGGGTTCCAAGTATTAGTTGATATTAGTCCGTCTGTTTTTACACAATTAGGTATTTCATATAATGATTTATCTTTCTTCCATGAGTTAGGAGCGTACGGTATTCGTTTAGATGTTGGATTCTCTGGTTTAGAAGAATCGATTATGACTTACAATCCATACGGCTTAAAAATTGAAATTAATATGAGTAACGGTACGAAATATGTAGATAACATTATGAGCCATAGACCAAATCGTGAAAATTTAATTGGTTGCCATAATTTTTATCCGCATCGTTATTCAGGATTATCATACGATCATTTCATTAAATGCTCGAAACAATTTAAAGATTACGGTATGAGAACGGCTGCGTTTATATCATCATTTGATGCAACATACGGACCTTGGCCAGTAACAGAAGGGTTATGTACGTTAGAGCAGCATCGTGAATTACCGATGACAACACAAGCGAAGCATTTATTTGCGACAGAATTAATTGATGATGTTATTATTGCGAACGCGTATGCATCAGCAGAAGAATTACAAGCACTAGGTGCATTAAATAAAGAGAAACAAACATTTGATATAGGATTATATGATACAACAACAGAACTAGAAAAAATTATCGTATTAGACGAGCCTCATTTTTACCGCGGAGATGTATCTGAATATATGATTCGCTCGACACAAAGTCGTGTGAAATATAAGAAAGAAGAGTTCAAACCGCATAATACACGCCAAATTAAACGCGGTGATCTTTTAATTGATAATGAACAGTATGGTCAATATAAAGGTGAATTACAAATTGCTTTAAAAGATATGGTGAATACAGGAAAAACAAATGTAGTTGGTCGAATTGTGGAAGAAGAAATTTTCTTATTAGATTATTTACAAGCATGGGATAAATTCGGATTTACATTAAAGAAATAGATAAAATGAAAAAGGAAAAAACTACTGACCTCAGCAGCTTTTTCCTTTTTATATATAAATTGTGAGAGGAAGAGCTATGACAAAAGTGCATCAGCGATTAATTTCTATTTTAGAGGAGTTTTTAGAAGAGAAATCGATGTTAAATCGAGCTTTTTTAGCGAGCCGTTTACATGTATCAACGAAGACGATTCAAAAAGATATAAAATTATTAAATAATATATTGGAAGAAAACGGGGCGAAAATTGAATCGCAAAGAGGGACTGGATACGAACTAGAAATTATACAAACGAAGAAGTTTGAAGAGTTTTGCGTGGGTCTATTTCAAAAACAGACGGAAAAGATCCCAACTTCTTATGAAGAAAGGATAGCGTACATTCTGCAACGTATTGTAACGACAGAGGGGTATGTGAAGCTTTCACAGTTAGCAGAGGAGATTTATGTGAGTAAATCGACTGTAAATTTAATTATGAAAGATGTGACAGATATATGTGGTCGCTATCAATTACAAATTGAAAAGAGACCGTATTATGGTATACGTATTGTGGGAGAGGAGTTTCATATTCGTTCTTGTTTATCACAATATGGTTTACCGCGCTATGATCATACTCCGTTTCATGAGCAATTTGAGCAGAGGGATACATATTTATCGTTACCTCATATACCGCTTATCCGTTCGGTTATATTAAAGTATATCGAGGGAGGAACGATATATTTATCAGATATAGAAATTGATAATTTAGTCATTCATATTGCAATTGCAATAAGGCGTTGTGAAGATCAACATTATATGAAAGGACTGAATGCGGAGCAATCAGAACTTATCATAAAGAAAGAATATACAATTGCAAAACAGATTGTAGGAGATTTAGAGAAAGAGTTGCATCTTTCATTTCCAGAAGAAGAAGTTTTATATGTGACGATGCATTTATTGAGTACTGCTGTTACAGCGAGAGATCGTTATGAAAATGTGGAAGAACTATTAGGGAAAGATCTATATGCATTTATGCAACATATTCTTTTTAAAGTAGCGGAAGAACGGAATCTTATTTTTTATTATGATGAAGAATTATTATTTGGTTTTGGTGTTCATTTAAAAACGTTATTAAACCGTTTGAAGTATAAGTTAAATACGAGAAATCCTCTATTGGCAGAAGTGAAAAAGAATTATCCGTATGCTTTTGAAATTGCGGTTCTCGTAGGAGATATAATTGGTGAATATACGGGAGAATCGATTCCGGAAAGTGAAATTGGTTATATTGCGATTCACTTTGGCGGAGCGATGAGTCGTTTACAGGAACAGAATCAAAAGAAAAGATGTTTACTAGTTTGTGCGACTGGTCAAGGAAGCGCCCAGCTATTGAAATATAAAATTTTATCACAGTTCCGAGATAAATTAGAGATTGTAGGGATTACAGGTTATTATCAATTGAAAGTGGAAGACCTTTATAAAGATAAAATAGATTGTATTATTAGTACGATTCATATACCGAGTGGTTTGCCTGTTCCAGTTATAAAAGTGAACTCAATATTTGATGATAAAGAAATTAAATCCATCGGTCAGCAGTTGTTTACGCATGTGAATACTAGTGTACAGCAGTATATAAAGGAAGATTTGATCTTTTTAAATCATAGCGCTTCTACGAAAGAAGAGGTTATCCAATTTTTATGTGAGAAAGCCGCTGAGAAAAACTATGTACCAGAAAACTTTTATGATTCTGTTATGGAAAGAGAGAATACATCTCCTACAGCCGTTGGGAATTTAGTTGCAATTCCACATCCGATGCAGTTATTAAGTGAGAAAACATTTTTGCTGTTTTGTACACTTAATAAAGCGGTTGACTGGAGAGATAAGAAAGTACAAGTTATTATTTTATTTAGTGTAAAGCGCAATAATAATGAAGATTTACAAAAGCTTTATGATTTTTTATATGATATTATGTCTAGTCAGCATACGATAGAAAAATTAACTCAGGCTGGAATGATTGAAGAATTTCAAGAGATTTTACTATCGTTTTGAAAAAGTATATAAAAACTTCCGTTACACAACGGAAGTTTTTTATGTTTAATTGTATGCGTTTTCATAATAAGATAACAATATAGAAAAAAGATAGCTTGGGGGAATTTAAAATGACTGATATGCAAACTCCATTTGCGTTAATTTTACATGGTGGCAATGCGAGAAGCGCGGCGCTTGAAGCAATTGCTTTTGCAAGACAAGGAGATTTTGAGAATGCGAGTGAAAAGATGACACTTGCTAGTGAAGAGATTTCAGCAGCTCATCGCATTCAAACAGACTTAATTCAAGAAGAAGCAAGAGGAAATCATGCAGAAATCAGTTTACTGTTAGTGCATGCACAAGATCATTTAATGAATGCAATTACAGTGAAAGAGCTTGCTGAAGAATTTATCACTCTTCATAAACGAGTAGAAGAGAAAGTGACAGTATAAGATGTACATTTTATTATGTTGTGCAGCAGGCATGTCAACGAGTATGGTCGTAAGAAAAATGCAAGAAGAGGCAATGAAACAAGGGAAGGATTATAAAATTAAAGCAGTTGATTCAGAACTTGTAAAACTGGAAATAAAAAATGCTGATGTTGTTTTAATCGGGCCACAGGTGAAGTATTTGTTTCCAGCGGTACAGTTTCTTGCGAAATCATACGATATACCGGTTGCAATAATAGAACAAAGAGATTATGGCATGTGTGACGGTTTAAAAGTACTGAAACAAGCAGAACAATTAGTTTTAGCATAAATATATTTTTTTAAATATAAACATTATAATGTTATAACTTTTTGTCCTTACGTAGTAAAGAGAAAGAGGAGGGGTATTGATGAATGGTTTTATGAGTTTTATGGAACAAAAGATTATGCCAACAACGCAAAAGATTGCAGGACAACGACATTTATTAGCAATTCGAAACGGAGTTATTTCTACATTGCCGTTAACGATTGTCGGATCATTTTTCGTTATCTTTTTAAATTTACCAATTGATGCATATATGGAATGGATTGCACCATTTCGCCATATTTTAGATATTCCATTCCGGTTTACAGTAGGTTTAATGGCATTATACGCAGCATTTGGGGTAGGAGCTTCACTCGCAAACTTTTATCAGCTCAATCAGTTAAGTGCAGGGTTGTTATCTGTACTCGCCTTTTTACTAGCATCAGTTGAACCAATTCAAATTACGAAAGCTGTACCAGGTGTTATTGATGCAGGAAGATACATTTCAGTAGGAACATTAAGTGCAACGTCTTTATTCGGCGCAATTGTTACAGCATTAATTGCAGTAGAAATTTATCACTTTATGATTAAGCATAATATCTCGATTAAATTACCAGACAGTGTACCACCAGCAGTTGCAAACTCGTTTGCAGCATTAATTCCAACTTTAGTCGTTATTCTTTTATTCTGGGGTATTCGTTACGGTTTAAAATTCGATGTGAATACAACAATCACATATTTAATCGCACCACTAAAATCAGTATTAGTAGGAAATAATTTATTCGGCGGTTTATTAACAGTATTCTTAATCGTGTTCTTCTGGTCATTCGGTATACATGGCCCAGCGATTTTAGGACCAATCATTCGTCCGATGTGGGATTCAGCAATTCTTGAAAATATGGAAGTATTCACAGCTACAGGAAATGCACATCAATTACCAAACTTATTTACAGAGCAATTTATTCAATGGTTCGTATGGATCGGTGGATCAGGCTCAACATTAGCTTTAGTTATTATGTTTATGTTCTCTAAATCTAAATTCCTAAAAGAGTTAGGTAGATTATCATTCGTGCCAGGTTTATTCAATATTAACGAACCGATTATTTTCGGGGCACCAATTGTAATGAACCCAATCTTAATTATTCCATTCGTTATAACACCGTTAGTTACAACGACAGTATCATATTTCGCAGTTGTTTCAGGCATGATTCCGCTCATGATGGCGAAACTGCCATTTACGATGTTAGCACCAATTGCAGCGATTATTAGTACGGACTGGACAATTATGGCTGGTGTACTTGTACTTATTAACTTTGTTATCTCATTCGTTATTTACTACCCATTCTTCAAAATGTATGAGAAACAACAATTAGCAGGAGAGGAGAAAACAGAATGCTCGGAGCAATTATCATCTTAATTACATTCGTAGCGGGGCAGTGTATTGCACATTACTCAAAATGGGTACAAAGTAAATCTTTATTAGTGTTACTACTCGTATCAATTGTATTTATCGGTAGTTCAATGGGTGCCTATGTAATGTTAGGGTTACAATCACCGTACGTAATTATTGTACCAACGATTTTATGTGCAACATGTTTATCTGCAAAATATAGATTTACGAGCATGGCATTAATACAACGTGTGAAGGAGATGCAAAAGCATGGAGCGTAAATTAGGAATTTCACTTTATCCAGAGCATTCAACGAAAGAACAAGATATGGCATACATTTCGGCAGCGGCACGCCACGGTTTTTCAAGAATATTCACATGTCTATTATCTGTGAATCGTCCGAAAGAAGAAATTGTAGCTGAATTTAAAGAAATTATTAATCATGCAAAAGATAACAATATGGAAGTTATTTTAGATGTAGCTCCGGCAGTATTCGATCAACTTAGTATTAGCTATAGCGATCTGTCATTCTTTGCAGATTTAGGTGCAGACGGTATTCGTTTAGATTTAGGTTTTGACGGATTAACAGAAGCAAAAATGACGAATAATCCGTACGGCTTAAAAATTGAACTAAACGTAAGTAATGATATTGCATACTTAGAAAATATTCTTTCGCATCAGGCGAATAAGCCAGCTTTAATTGGTTGTCATAACTTCTATCCGCAAAAGTTCACTGGTCTTCCGTATGATTATTTCATTCGCTGTAGTGAACGCTTTAAAAAACACGGTATTCGTACGGCAGCATTTATTACGTCACATGCAGCTGACATTGGCCCATGGGATATTAACGACGGATTATGTACATTAGAACAACACCGTAACTTACCGATTGAAGTACAAGCGAAACATTTATGGGCGACAGGGCTTATTGATGATGTGATTATCGGAAATGCTTATGCGAGTGAAGAAGAGTTAGAGAAACTAGGAAACTTAAATCGTTACATGTTACAGCTGAAAGTACACTTTGTAGAAGAAGCGACTGAAGTAGAAAAGAAAGCGACACTGCAAGAATTACACGTAAGACGCGGCGATATAACAGAATATATGGTACGTTCTACAGAAGTGCGTAAAAAGTATAAAGGCTATGATTTCCCAGTGCGCGAAAGTGTATTACAGGAAAGAGGGCAAGTTGTAATTGGTAACAACTCGTTTGGTAAGTATAAAGGTGAACTACAAATCATTCTAAAAGAAATGCCGATAGATGAACGGAAAAATATTGTCGGTACAATTGCAGAAGAAGAGTTATTCTTACTAGATTATGTAGGAGCTTGGACGCAGTTTACTTGTGTGGAATAGGGAAGGGCAGGAGAGGATGCTATGGCATCCTCTTTTTTTTGTGAAATTATATAGAATGCAAAGAGATAGATTTAATTTGGACGGGAGAGAAGGAGATTGTCATCGCTCTTCGTTTTTTACCTAAGTTTGTTAATCATGAAGAAGTTTTAAAGGCGTTTGATAAAGTATATAAAAACCGAGGGAACTTATTTATGTCAGAGTGAAAGTTTCAAGAGAAAGTTAGAATGTGAGAATCAAAAAAAGAGTCAGCCTCAATGAGACTGACTCTTTTTATACGAACTAGTTTAATACTTTAACTGTAACTGTTTTACGTCCCCAGTTACTAGATGTACCTTTATCAGGCATTAAAACGTCGATTTTATTTCCTTTAATAGCTCCACCAGTATCACCAGCGATTGCTACTCCGTAACCTTCAACCCATACTTTTGAACCTAATGGAATGACACTTGGATCAACTGCAATTAGTTTCATGTTTGGGTTAGCTGTTAAGTTGTGACCTAAAGCTGATTTTACTTGGTCGCCTGCTTTATAACCATTTTCAAGTGGATCTGCTGTGTAAGCTGTTGCTACAACGCGTAGTTCACGAGAAGATGATGGTGCACTTGTTTCAGTTTCTTTTGCAACAGGTTGTTGTGTAGCAGGTTTTTGAGCTTTAGCTGCCTCTTGAGCTTTAGCCGCTTCACGAGCTTC
>NZ_QKQR01000029.1:0-48491 GCF_008042305.1 Bacillus sp. AY18-3
CTGCTGTTGGATTTCCTTCAATCGCTCCATTTGATTTTCCAGCTTCTTTCATTTCATCTTGAAGACTTGTTGTTCCCGATTCTTCCCCATTCGCTCCCCCTGGGTTTTCGTTCCCTCCTTTTTGCATGTCTTCTTGAATAGATGACGTACCACCATTCTTTTTATCTTTTTCCTTATTTAAGTTACCTTTTTCTTTTTCTTTTTTTGCTAAATCATTACCATTTGCTTTTTTCTGATCCGCTTTTTTCATTTGATCTTGCAAGGACTCTTTATTTTCAGACTCATTCCCTTTTTTCAAACCGCTTATAAGCCCTGCCACGCCACCTGTTGCCATCGCTGCCGCACTTGCTGTTTTAGCTGCTGCAACACCCGTTCCTTCTGCTGCACCTTTCGCTCCTTTTCCAATCATATTTCCGAGACTCTTCATAGGTTTTGAATTTGCAAGACTGTCAATTCCTTTGCCAAGTGCGAAACCACCTACTAACATACCCCAACTGCTCTTTAATCCAATATCTATACCGAATAACCTTTCTACGGCTGCTGGACCATCTAGTACAGCCATACTAAATGCGGCTAATGCAATCAGATACGGTACACCATTTAATTTGTCATGGAGAAAAGCTGTTCCTATTAGGTATAGCTTCAAAGATAGGAATATCATAATCGTTGCTATAAATATATTGAGGATATTAGATAATACAGCTTTTAACTTTTGACCATTCGCAACATCAGCTGGTGCTAATATATTTGCTAACAAGTAGTTAAAAGACAATTCATAAAATAATCTAGCTAATTTAATACTTACCAATAACAAAGTTAATCCTGTTATCAGTAAAGTAAAGAATATATTCCAGAAATTCCAATGCCAGCGATAATACTTTTCTGGGAAGAAATCAAACCATCCATCTTTTAATTCAGCTAAAGATGCAACTCCCATCCCATCCATTACTCTTTTATTTTTTAAAATTTCCTGTCCATCATCTGATAACTTTTTATCCTTTGCAAATTCAAAATCTTTATCTATTTTTTCAGTAATATCTATCTGCCTGATGTTTTTTTCTGGAATATGATTCTTCGGATTCATGTCTTCTTTCTTTTTCCATTTATTTTCATCTATTACTGCAATATCCGTTATGTTCTTCTTAATAATTTCATCACTCAAAGAGCCTTTTTGTTCTGATTTTACAACCGCTATGGCATCATCGGTGAACTTATCGACCTTTGTCATACCTGTACTTAATAAACAAAGTACACTCAATGTTATGAAAATATTGATGATAATTTGAGAACGATTCATTTGTTTGTTCATAATAAACATGTAGCCAATATATAAAAACGAAATGGCTAAAAGAACGACAAACAATGGATATAACATATCAACAAAATTTTGTATTTCCGGTGAATTAAAGAATCCTTTAATCCCCAGAATTGCATCTGTCACACCTTCTAAAGCATCTACAACTAAAGATAAGCCTACAATTAGGAACCATCCTAGCCAACGCAATACATAATTCACGATGTCTCCTACTTGAAGATAATCCGAGAACGATTCTAAAACCTTTAAAATCTCTTCATCTTTCACCATTTATCCTCCTCTCTTGTTTACTACTGGCCTAATACTTCCTTTGCTGTCCAATTCACCCTTTCATTCAGTCTATCAATACGAATAATCAATTTCCCTTTTTGTTCCCGATCTACTGAGAGGAAAAGAACCGCATCTTCTAGACCAAGAATAATCTCATTTTCTTCTGTCACAAATGGCGAGTAGCTATCTAAAATCAATTGCATTTTATCCGTTATTGTCGGTACACCCATTACCTCTTCCCCCTTTATATTTGGATTCAAAAAAGCACTCAATCATTTGAGTGCTTTCTAACTTGTTACTTGTTCTTTTTCTTCTAAATCACGCAAGATTCGATTAATCTTGTTTTCGACTGCTTGATAAACACTTTTGTCGATGTGGTCATTATGAGCTAACATTTGAAATTCACTGTAAAACTCGCCCATTTCTTGATTTTTAACTTCATCTATTGATTTACCTAATTGCGCTATAAAGAACTTATCAACCAGTTTCAAAACTGCTAAATCAGATTCAAAAAATTCATTAACCGTTTTTTCTTTCCAATTTTCAATGGAAAGGGAATCAAACGGGCTATCTTCCTGTTGAAACGCCTCTTCCGGAATCTCTTCATCAATTCCCATCATTGTTGGTTCTTCGACTGGCTGCGGTGTCTCTATTTGGGAAGAAGCTTCTTGTACTTGTTCTTGTACTTGTTCTTGTACTTGTTCTTGTACTTGTTCTGGTTCTGATGTTTTTTTCTCAATTTGTTCTGATTTTCTCTCTCCTAGAAAATCTACAATAAGAGATTTTGGATTTACATCATCATGTAGAGAATCAATATCTATATCTAAAATAGATTTATCTGTATCGAATTCTACTCCTAAGTACTCCCATCTGTATTTTAAGGCTGTTTCCCCCGTATTATAAATCGGGCGAGGTCTGATCCGTTTTCGGTTATTATCCTGACGTTTTATGACACGAATAACAGCACTTTCTCCTTCTTTAAAATTCATAAGTTCATTTGATGTTAACAGTGGTCGTTGATCTAGACTTTCCGTTTTATTTTTATCAGTAGAAAGACCTTTACCGCTTCGGGAAGATAGATTAATCGTCTGATTCCCTAGTTTTTTAGAAACTTTTTCGGCGGTTTCTTGATCGTTAGTTAGAATGTAAATTGTATTCCCACAGTTTCCATCAATCGTATCTGCATCCTCACCATACTTATTTTTCAATTGTGCATATGCCTGGATTACAAGGTTAAAGCGAACATTTCTACCAAGACAAACCGTGATAATATTTGCCATTCCTTCAATACTCGGCATATTTCCAAACTCATCTAAGCAAAAAACTACTTCACGGTGACATTTCCCTCCACGAGCGAGGGATGCACCCTTTGCCAATATAAAATAAAGCTGCCTTACAAAAATAGAAGCAATCACATGATTTGAAGAATCAAAGTCTGGTGTAATCATAAAAATAGCGACTGGTTTATCGAAATAATCCACTGTTATTACTTGTATATCTTCATTTTCTTCTACTACTTTAAATTCTGTATCACCTGTCTTTTCATCTATTTTCATAATAGAAATAGATGTTTTCTTTTTCTTATTTCCTTTTTCATTAAATTGAATGGTATCCTCAACTTTTATTACTTTCTTAAAATCTAATGCAAAACGTCCCGTAATATCTGCCTTGATAGACTCCTTTGATCCATCCGGAAATATAATTTCTATTCGTTTTCTAGGTGTCACTTTTCCTTTTATTGTTTTTCCAAAACCGACACGTTTTAAATCCACACTATTTTTTGCGGTCATTTTAGCGATTTCATCAAATGTAAAAATAGATAAACCGTTCATTGTTTGTGTAAAAATACCACCTCTAGCTTGTCCTTTTGAGAAATTAGAAGTTGCATATTGCATTTTCGCAACACTGTCTGATGGTAAATTCTCAAAATATAAATCTAAAGCATTTTTCGGCGGTTCCTCTGGATCTATAATTATTTCTTTCGAGCCAAGTTCCGATAGCATGTTAGCTACTGCATACATCGTTATTTTTTCTTCTGTTCCTTCTGCAATACATTTATCTGTTATAGCTAAAATCATGGCATTACATAAGCTCATAGCGCAATCTTGCCAAAAAGGATCTTTAACACCTGGTTTATAATACAAAGTGTGAGAGAGTGTTTTACATAGTGCTTGCGCTGTTGAATAATCTCCATCTTTATAAGCATCTTTGACAAGCTGCAATAAGTTATAACTCATAGAATCAAGTGGAGTTAATAGGTTCAAAACTTCAATGTGATAGCCTCGTTCTTCCAGAGTTTCTTTCGATGCGCTGAACAATTCCCCCTTTGGATCGTTAAAAATTAAAGATGGCTTATGTTCCGCTCTAGAATAGACATCAATTGTAGGAAATACAAAGGTTTCTCCTTTACCAGAGCGAGTTGTACCAATGATTAAATTGTTTACCGGGCTATCATCAATAAATACCTTGTCACCTAATCGGGAGATAACAACACCACCGCCACCTTTAAATGTTTCCTCTCGATCTGGTACAGCTCGGTACTGCTTTTTAAGCTCTTCAACTGTTGTAAAACGACTAGATCCTTTCTCATGATTATTTAAGTTTTTAAAGGAAGATTTCAATTTGTACACTGTTCTCGCTATAGTTCCAATCACTACAAGGAAAACAAGCAAGTAGTATATTGGATGCTCTGCAATTGGCATCCGAAAAAGAAATCCTACCTCCACATGAAATGGTTTAGGATGTAATAAATCACTAAATGTTGTTTCTATCAGCTCTAAAGATAAGTTGAGTAAAAAATTAGCGATCAAAAACATGCCAACAAACAAAAAAGCACTCAATGGAATGAGTACTTCTTTTTCAGCTAATTTATATTTGATTGATATCTTTTCACTATACATATCAAAGAATCACCTCTGTTCAATCTAGCCACACGTATTACTTTTTTAAGCCAAATCCCGAATCATAATTATATTTTTCATACGCTGTTATCTTATCGAAATCATTTGTTACATCTAAAGATATGATGTATCGAAATTTATTAGTAATCTCGGGATCTGATGGCATGTTTTGAAAACTCGCTATTACTTTTATATTGGAATCCTTCATTTGTTGAAGAAAGTATATAAAATCTTCCTGACATAAATAATTGGTTTCATCTACAATTACGTATTCATATTGTTTAGCTATATTTGTCACATCTTCTGTAATTTTAAAATTCCCATACCCCTCATTCGATTCACAATCCAAGTGTTGTAAAGTCACCTGACCTTCTGTTTGCTTCCCGAATGCTTCGTCCTCGTATTCCCTCAGTGGATCTAACACTAAAACTTTTGATAAACTTAAAGCCATTTTCTTTAATTCCCTCGTTTTCCCTGTTCCCACTCTACCTACCACCATTAAACTTTTATCTAGACTTGAAATTTGCACTAAATTTGCACTATTAACAAACATCTATATGACCCCTTTCAAATTAAAAAGGTACTCTTTTTATGAGTACCTTTTTGGCAATATCAGTTGGCTTTTTCTTTATTTACTCGCTACCATCTTTTCATTTTGTTTCAGAACTGGCTTTTCTTGATTCGTTGTTTTCTCTGGTTCTGTTGGCTTCTCTGGGTTTGTTGGTTTTTCTGGTTCTGTTGGTTTCTCTGGTTCTGTTGGTTTTTCTGGTTCTGTTGGCTTCTCTGGTTCTGTTGGTTTTTCTGGTTCTGTTGGTTTTTCTGGTTCTGTTGGCTTTTCTGGTTCTGTTGGTTTTTTCGGTTCTGTTGTCTTGTTCTGTTGGTTTCTCTGGTTCTGTTGGTTTTTCTGGTTCTGTTGGTTTTTCTGGTTCTGTTGGTTTTTCTGGTTCTGTTGGTTTTCCTGGTTCTGTTGGTTTTTCCGGTTCTGTTGGTTTCTCTGGATTTGTTGGTTTTTCCGGTTCTGTTGGTTTCTCTGGGTTTGTTGGTTTTTCTGGTTCTGTTGGCTTCTCTGGGTTTGTTGGTTTTTCCGGTTCTGTTGGTTTCTCTGGATTTGTTGGTTTTTCCGGCTCTATTGGTGGCTTTGGTTTTTCTGTCTCTGTATTTTCCGTATTACCATTCTCACCCTCCGTTATAATTGGTGGGTTTACAATTGTATCTGGTTTCTTCTCTGGTGGAAGAATATCACCTATACTCGCTACTGAAGAATCAATATTTTGATCACCGAATGCAAAATGATCTCCATTCACGGTGACTTGTGGCTTATTATCCGTAATAGCTGCAATCACATTATCTTTTGTTGTATCTTGAAGTGTTTTATCTGTTGTTTCTTTATCAAAGAGTGCTAGAACACGAGAAGTGGTGTCATCCCCATTTTGAAGATTACTTACAATAGATTTTTCTTTAAAATTAATTTTTGATTTATCCAGCTCTTCGAGTACATAAGCAACTTCATTATCCTTACTTTGAATTGCATTCTCTGTAATTGCTTCAAAATCTTGTTTGTTCAGATCTTCTTTCTTTTCCTCTGGCTTATTCTTATCTACTTTTTTTGTAATAGCTGATTTACTTTTTGATGATTCCTTACTTCCAAACCAACTGCAACCTGTCGTACTTAATATCAATGAACCACCAAGAAAAACAATTCCCATTTTTTTGTACAGATTCTCATAATTTAAAGGCATGTTATTCTCTCCCCCTTAGATGTTCTGTAGATCTTCATCAATTTTTTCAACCTTAGCTTTCTTTTCTTCTTCACTTATCGTAGATTGTTGAATATCTCGTTTCTCTAATTCTTTGACCTCTTTCATTACATTTTTATTTCCTTGCGTTTTAGCAAAGGAATAACAATCTTCATATTTTTTTAGATTTACAAAAGCTTCAACAATGAGTTTTTCACGTCTACCGTCCATATTGACTTTACCCTTAAGCTTAATTACCTCCTCATATTTCTTATTAAGTGCTGCCTTTTCAAAGTCGATTACATCATTTTTGACATCAATTTCATTAATTTTATTCATGTTGTCTATCCCAATAAAATAAGCAACCACACTTTCTGCAAATTTCGGCTCATATTGTAATGCCTTATTTGCCTTTCCGTTTAATAAATAAGTAAATAAAACTGCCTTCTGACTATCTTTATCTAATTCTGTGTAATTGACCTTATCGAAGTATTTAACGGCTTCTCCATACTGCTGAATGGCTGCCTGTTGTAACCCTTTTACTACATATTGTTCCGAGCCAGCATTTGCACTCGAAACTGGCTCGGAAGAGAATAACTTAAAGGCAAATATGGCACCAGCTCCAATTAACACCACGCTTCCTATGACACTCGCAATAATCTTAAATCCTTTTCTATTTTCCTTTCCAGGCCTTACTTGTGGCTCTATTTCATTCGATAGACTATAAGAGGGTTCTTCCTTTCTTATTGGTAATTCTTCTTGATATTCATATTCTTCATGAAAGGGAGAATCATTGATTTCCCTTTCTAACGTTTCTAACAGCTCCTTTTTTTGTTCCTCTTGTTCTGGATCTAATTGCATCACATTCATTTTTTTAGAAATGTGATCAAAAATGTGATCTGCATATCTCGAACCAAGTGATAACGTACCGTTATAAATTTCATTAGAATGACCATCTAACAAATCGAAATCAATATGTTCTTGCCGCCCTGCTTCTCTATAAACTCGTTCTAATCGCTTCGTTAAGATATAAGCTTCATGAAACGAATATTGCTTACCCGACTCAATTTCAGTTCCATTGCTACTCTTAAAAATGACAAACATGGCTTCTCCTTTCTTCCGTTTGATTTATATTTACTTTCATTTCGAATGATCTCAAAATGCATATATTATAAATTTCTCATAGCTCTTTTAATTTTTATAACTCTAATAATTAATAAAGTCTGTATTAATAATAAAATCCAGGGAACAGCATAACTAACAACTATAGACCAGCTTGGAAGAATAAATGTTTTCTCAATCAAATAAACCATAAGTGTAGTGGCAACAATAGATATTGTAAAAAAAAGGATAGACGCATAAATTTTATTTAATTGTTCATTCAAACCTGTCAGTTCTTTTTTCTTCATATATCTTTACCTCCCAAACAAAATTCAAATTCTAATAAAAAAAGGCAACAAAAAAAGCCATACCCTTTGCATAGCTCCCTCATTGCCTTAATTATATTTTTTCACTATTTCATCCAGAAAAACGGGAATAAGATTTGACCAAATTTCACATTGCTATTTACGCTCTCTGCTAAGTATTGGCATCCCATTACAATAACGAGTCCGGCTGCCCCACCAAGAAACCACCAAATACATTTATGTCTTCCTCGTTCACCGCCCCAAATTAATAGATAAGCGCCCCAGCAAAATACAATCGCTGTACTAACCATTGCCCCTCTTTGCATCCATGCAATAAAAGAATTACCTGTATTAATTAGACCATCCATCGCATCACCTAACACTAACATTTGAGATAATGTTTCCAACATTGACATATACATTCACTCCCTTTTCATTTTTAAGTGCTTATACGTTACTAAGCTGACTTGATTCATTCGCCTTGCTATCTTCCTTTACTTCTGTTGATGTTGCTTTATAAGCTTGCAAAGCCTTCATTACTAGATCTTGATTTTCTTCAATGTATTTCTGATGATGTAAATGAAGCCAATGGTTATAATCCTGACCATTGGCTCTTAATAGGTTTGCTACCATATCTTTTTCTTTTTTTAATTCCCTTTGTGTAATCGCCACTGTATCACCACCTTTCAATGATTATGTGATTACTTCTGATATTGCTCTTTGCAATTTTGAACAAAATAGGTAACTTCTTTTTCAAGTTCTGACTCTTTAAATGTGGAAAAATCAATATCTTTTTTCAATTTTCCTTTTTCATAATAAGCAAGGGAATCTCTTCTTTGTGATAATCCCCAATCATAAGGGTTGCTTGAACCTGGTACATCTTCACGCTTTTCATTCAATTCTTGTATCTGAACTTTTTCTTGCTGCGCTGCTTTTTTTATAATATGAAGCCAATTTTCTCTTTTCTTCTTAGTGGAATTTAGCATAACAAAACCTGTTCCATCCTCACTCATAAATTTCTTCATTTCTAACGGACTAAGTTCCATTACTTCCCCTTTTCCCGAACCAAAGACAAATGTTGAACCAATACCAATTGCAATTAATAGTCCAACAATAGCGGAAATGATCCACCCTTTACGACTCATGCATGTTCCTCCCTATGTCATATTTTTATAAGCGATTTTGAAGTGTGATGAGACACATTTTAACTTCAACATCTGTCTTTATTTTATAACATTTATAGGAAAGTGGGATAGAAAATGGAAATATCATTTATGGCTGGAATGACGAACCCTGTATTGGCATGCGTATAGAGGCTAACCCCGACCTAGCTTCTATATGCCCAATACCGCACTACGTATTTTGGCGTGAACGTAGAACCTTATGTATCTACTGTTGTGATGTTCCTCGCTTCTTCAGAATGTCAAAATGGGATATTCCTCACGAGTACTGACACAAACAGGTCTTTGATACACTGCATTTCCCAGTGGTCACAGATGAGTTTTACGATCTTACTCACCCAACGATAATCGTATACCTAACCCCTCTAGTGACCTTTCGAAGGGAGGCACGCATATATATTGAAAGCCGTATATCATCCTTTTACATCAATACTGAAAGGAAAAGATACGCAATATATATCTAAATTGTCAAAGAGCAACTTACTTTGTGCTATGTTCTCAGCACACTTCAAAATCGCTTTTTTTATTTACATTTTTGTTTTACAGCTACTAATTCCGCATGTTTATTTTTTCGTTTAGCAATTAAGTTTTGATGTTCATCTCTAACCGAGCGCACTTGATAATAAATTTGAGCTACCTTTTCGATGCTTCCTGTGCTATTTTCAATTGCGATGGTACCTTTCAGTTCGTATGTTTTTCCATCAAAAGTTTTAACACTATGAGCTTGTGATGCGGCAATATCATAAAACGTGAGTCTTTTTTCTTTTCCCATATGAACGCCTCCTATTTTTGATAAAGAAGGGAGAAAAACGCTTCTCCCTTGTCTAGTTTTCTAGCCATCTAGATAGGATGAAATAGTGAACGAGTGCTTTAGATCATGCTAGGATTGTTGTGTTGTACGAAGTGATAATGCGTTGTGCTGCCTCTTTTCCGTATATGTGCTGTAATGCGGATTGAGATTCAACTACGATTGAATGCCGAATGTGGTATGTTGCGCTTTCTTTTAAAAACTGCTCCATATGAGGGATTGGGTACAAATCATATTGATGAAATACCAGGTGAATCGGTCTTATATTCTTGCATTCTGTTAGATATTGAAGAAAATTTGATAACGCTTCTCCTCTCTCTTGATACGTACTTGTTTCCGTTTCGATACTGATATACACAACCGATTTTTGCTTTACATCCATTTCAAGCGTTTCATAACCAGTTAGTAAATCATGTTTGATGGTGTGATATCCTTGTTTTCGTTTTTCGTGATGGGTATCTTCATAAAAGATGCCTTTCGGATCAAAAATGAAAACAAACTCATCGGTTGTTTCCTTCACACCTTCTATGACCGATTTATAAGCCCCAAAACGAGCTTTTATGACACCTGCAACCTTTTCCCCTTCATTCAGTTCTTTCAACGCTCTAATCACCTTTGTATACTTCTTAGCTACGCCTAACATGTATTGCACTCCTTCCTATTTCATTATCCGCTTATGACTAGTATTGAAACCAAAAATAATCTCTCTGTTTTTCTAAATTATCATGTTGCTCTTGCTGCTCATCTAAAATTCGTAAAAGTGTATTAATTGTGCATTGCCTCGTTTCTTTTACTGATAAGACTAATACGCTAAATATTTGATAGGCTGGATGATCTTTCTTTAATAGCTCACTTAACTCTAAAAGATAGTTATCATTTTCTTTTGCTTGTTGGACAAATTCCCTAACCTTTTCTAAATCTAGATAGTATAAATCTCCATGTCGTTGATTTAAATACAAGATACTTCCAGCTAATAAGTTTGTAGCGGATTCTATCCAGAAATCATACCGTTCTTTTTGCTTGATTACAGTTTGAGCAATAGAAATAGCTTGCATGAGTTCTTTAGAAAGCCAATCACCTATACGATGTTTCGTACCTTTTCCAGGTTGCCCTAAAAACAATAGATTTTTTTCCTTTTCCGTTTCATATAAATTCTTTATATCCAACGGGTTAATATAACTTTGTTTAACATTACCGATGTAGATTCCTGACATTTCATTTCATCTCCCTCTCGGCTTCTTATATCTTGCTCCCTATCCAAAAAATAACCGTCCAAATGGGAATTACGAGTATACATGCATTCCGATATCCAATAGCAAAGCCTAATGGATTTTCATCTACATTACTAAAATGAGCTTCATATTCTTTCATATCAAGATTGAGCTTTCTTCCGGTTTCTTACTGCAAATACAGCTCCAATTAAGCCAAGTACGACACATGCAAGACCAATCCATTTTATGTATGGATTTTCAGCTTTACCGCCTATTGTTGGAAGATACGTTTCGATTTTCTTTGTTGTTTGTTGTGATTGCTTCATGTGTGGAGTAAAGGGTTGTTCGGTTACTTTTGGTTGTGGTATTCCTAGTTTTTGTGGTTAAAATTTGACTAGCTTCTTTAATTTCACAAGAATGGGTTTCTGCTAAATTAATATTCATCTAATACGATTTTTACATGTACGTTGAAATACTATAAATCAGAAATTTCAGATTTAAAAACTTAAAAAATAACAATAAAATTGTACCTTTTCTACAAGGTTCATTTACAATATAACTGTATAAGTATTTTTGGGGAAAATAGTTTATTTCAACTTTGCCCGAAAGTAAGTTGCAAAAAAAAGTTTCTCAATTGGTTCTTCAAAAAAATCCGCAATACTTTTTGCTCTGCTAAAAATCAAACCTTTCCTGCCTGATTCTACATCGTATAAAGTGCTTGCAGGAATTTTCGAACCTTTTGAAACTTCTATAATTGTATAACCCTTTGACTCACGAATTTCTCTTAGAACTGTCAAATATCTCACCACCTTATTTATAGTTTATTCGTCTTTAAGCCTAAAGTCAACACTGTTTAAGTTAGATTTTATAAAAAATAACATATAAAATGTTAGAAGGAGCTGAAAATCATGTTTGGACAAAGATTAAGAGAATTAAGAAATAAAAAAAACATAAGCGCTACTGCTCTTGGAAAAGCATTAGGGATTGCACAAACAACAATTTCCAATTGGGAAAATTCAGGGGCAGAGCCAAATTATGAAATGCTAGTAAAAATCTCACGCTTTTTTGGTGTTTCAGTTGACTATTTAGTTGGAAATGACAATGATTCTAATAAAAATGAAATAAGTAGATTGGCAAAAGAATTATATGAAGACCTTAATTCAGTATCCGAAGATGAACGTCTAGAAATAGAAAAAGGATTATTAGAATACATAGAATTCCTTGGGTACAAAGTTAAAAAAAATAAAAAATAAATTCCCTCTTTTTTTAATTTGCTCTCTTTCTTAGAATAGGCTTTGAACTTTTATTTTTTTGTATATACGTTTTTAATTTACTATGTAGTCCAACATAATCGCTTGTTTGTGACAACACTGATACCAAGAAATCATAATCAACTTGTTTACATATATTTTTCTTTTTCATTAAATTGGCACTCTCCTATAAGATAGATTTTATTTTATAAATTCCTATTATTTTGCATTAGTGGAACGAAACATTACAAATTATTAAAAAATGTTCCACTCCTTAAATAACAAATGACACTACAATTTTTTGTAGTGTCATCGTTTAACAAGCCTATCACCCAGCGCCGCCACCAGGATCTACCATCATATATTGAATAACTTTAGCAATACTCCCTTGCATTGGGAGCATTGTTAATGCTGTTATTGTAATTAGCAAACAAGTTTTCTTTGTCCAATTTTTCACTTGTACCACCCCTACTTCAATTTTAGTACATTTTTAGGAAGTTCTGCATAGAACAAGTCGTTATTTCTCTCAAATGCTAATAATGCATCTCTCATTAAAATCATATTTTCTCTTGCAAGAGCCTGAATGAATACTTGTAACGGTGTCACGAAACCATTTTCCCTTTTGATTTCTTCAATAAGATTATCTGCTTGTTGATTCATCCCTTTTTTGACATACAAGTATGCAAGTTCTGCCGGGTTTTTTGGTTTCATATCATCTAGATCCCTTTCAAAATGTATGTTAAGAAAATCTAGAGTAGTTTGTATCATTTGTTTTTTCTTGAACATCTTTTTGTTAGTTGGGGCTACCATAAGTTGCAACCCTTTATCCAAGTAGTACTTGGATAATTCATAATCGCTTAATATATATGTCTCACCCATGATACAATATGCTGTTGCTTTGGGTATTAAGGCGACTCTACCTTGTCTAGCTATCATTTTATTACATAATTCCCTTGCCTTTTCTAGCTCGTTATTCCTATGAAAACTTGTCGCAAGCAATTCCATGGTACGTAATTCATAAGAAGAACGTAAAAATGGATTTTTCATTTTTTTAATTTGTGATAATAAATCATTTGTATATTCACTTACTAAATTATAATTTCGATGATCAAAAAACGCGTAAATTAGTGAAAAATCCATTGGGATTTTGCTAATATCATCTGTACTCTTTCTCTGTTCCATTTTCTTTTTCACTGTTTTTAAAAAAGTTTGTGTATTCATGTTCCCAGCATTTCGTAAATGAAGTAATTCATAAGCATTTGCAAATTTACGATTCAGTTTATTGTTAGATTCTTTTTCCTTATCAATTAAATATTGTAATAAATCTAATTCTCCACACATGTCCAAATATTCAAAAGCAATTCTTAAATTCACTTTACGTTTTGCTTCTTCACAATATTTCAGTACTTCCGTTTTTCTAAAATTATAATCATGTGGATATAACATATTCAATATTTCAGTATAAATATAAAAGTCAAACTCTCTTTTCCTAGTAAATGAATCATTTATTTTAGAATGGCTAGTATCAAATATTGCTGCAAGCTGCCTATTGGTAATACCTTTATCATTTAAGTCTTTATGAATTCTATCTAATATCATGGTATACTCTCACATCCCCTTGAAATGCTAATGTATAGGAAGATTTACACATATAGAATATTCTGTAAATACATCTTAACAGAAATCGGTGAAACTTTCGTTCCATTATAAATTTTTCTATATTTCTATATAATTAACTTAATTTTCAGTTAATTAATTGCGCTATTGTTCTAACTTTTAACCTATTCTTAGTTGATATTACAAAAAAATCTGTGTAAAATAGTTACAAATGCATTATAAACTACTTATATTAAAATTCATATAAAAAATAAAACCCCACCGCACGGTTTTTAATTAGTCTAGGTCGGCAAACTTCGAACTAATTAAAAACTCCTCTGGATAGGGTTTTAGATTCACACTACAAATGTATGTGTTTTTCTTTAGTATCATACTTGATATTAAAATTATACCATAAGGTGCATACAATGTGAATATAAAACCCCTGTTTTCCTATTTATTTGTGGTGGGAAATTTAGGAGGTTTTTTCTGTGTTATTGCACAACTTTTTACTTAGTCGGGCGAAAGCCGAACTAAGTCCTCACATCAGTCACCTATCAAAGAAAACCGGGGCTATTAATCAATCAATTAAAAAAGTTACTACTTACATTGACAATATTGTCCTAGAATATGAGGGTGTTACCACTAAAGATTACCTTACCAAAAGAAAATATGAAGCCTTAGAGACTGTTTTATCTTATTTAGTACAAGAAGGCTATAGTCAAGTTAGGCAAGAACACATCAGCAAAAAATCAGGCATTTCAAAACCAGTCATTAACTACGTGTTAACATGGCTGCAAGATCTGGGCGTATGCCAACAAATTAAAGTGCGAAGACATGGTAAAATCGCCCCTTCAATTTACATATTAACCATACATAACAACTATTTAAAAATCATTGAATATTTTAAGATAAAATGGGCTTTAGCAATTGATGTGTGCTCTACTTTCACTAAATTTCTAAGTGAAAAACTTTTCAAGAAAAATTTTGTAGCCAGTCCTGAAAATATAAAGAATGATATACAAGTCTCGTCTAATTCTTTAGATGTTTTCAACATAAATAAACAAGAAAAATCAGATAAGGATTGTGAATTAAAAGAAAAGAATAACAGATTACAAGATTTAGACGACTATCTAAGTGAGGATCAGAGAAAAGCTTATTACTACATTTTAAGCCAAGAACTAAATCATCTTAGTGAAAAAGATGCATACACAATTGCTTTAAGGATGCCACATTATATCGATCGCTATGCTAGATGGGATTTTGAAGAATGTGTGCAATGGTTCCAATACAATGAAGCTCAAAATAGCAATCCTGCACATTTTATAAAAATGTCTGGGCAAAAATCTAAACAAAACTGGGAACGAAGAAATCAAAACGCATTAGAAAAGAAATCACTGCATGGTTTAAATAAAAAAAGAGAATTCGTTTTCTATAATTTTTTAGAAGAGAGTAATTAAATTTTAAAAATCATACTAGTATGTAGCCTTGCTTAAAAAAATCAACCATAGCAAGGCTATTTGTCATATCCTCTTATAAACGGTCATAAACTTGCTGTTTTTCGACACAAGAAACTTCAAAATACAAATCATCTTATAGGATTTTTTTATAAAGTTTCAAGCAATCTACGTATGCAGGTAACCATAATATATTTATAGTTACCTCTTCTTTAACTATCAAATTAAACTTGAAATTTACTAAGTGAAAAAGCTGAATAGCTTGCTAGAGTAAGTTTAAAAGCATGATTATTTTTTCTAATGTTTTTATTGGTTTTACTTTTTAAAACAAGATTTATTTAATATAGAATTCTGGAATTCTTTCTCTTTTGTCTAATTTTAGGGAATCCGATTCAACTTGCAAAATATATAAATGATTATGTAGATGCCTGTAATCATCTTCCCTAAAATCTGATAAAATTCTATTCATTTCAAATGGAATCTATATGCCTCCCCTTCCTCCCCCACTTCTAAAGAATATCACTAGCTATTGAATGCACTTTAAAAAGATCGACCACACTAAAAAATGTAAACTATTAAATATAACCTTGTAACATTATTTTTGTTTAAGATTAAATACCTCTAATACTTTGTTGATTATGTAAAAGTTTAAAACACCTTATAAGTCATTTTGAGGAACAAAAATTTCATTAGAAGTATCCCTATTTCAAATTGAGTATTATTATTTACTAGTAAAACGCTATTTAAACGCATAGCGTTCAATACTCCCTTATTGAATTTTATATATTTCAAATTAAAAGAATATTAACTGGATACTAATTCTATTAATGAAAACTTTGATTCTTGCACATATATCTAGTAAAATTCTTATATTGGAAACAAACTTTTACTAATAAAATTTCAAGTAATTCTTTAGTTATTGTATTGTCTACTAAATATCTTTTTATTTCCTAAGGTGAACGTTATCAAAACGGATAACCTTTATAATTTAATTAACATTAATACTAGATATATAGACTAATCTAGCACACAAGTAGCTACACTGAAAACATTTTAAAGGTAGTAAAGCTTCTTACCGAGTGACCCAATAAAGATTTTTATTATTAGAGGAATGATCCTTCTAATAAAGAAAGAATATCTAACACACAAATAATGGAGGTGTGAAGTTTGGAATATGGATATTTTGCACAAGAAGTAGCAAAGCAACTGGATATAAACACTAATACACTTCGTAGATGGTCAATTGAACTAGAAAAAATGGAGTACATATTTGAAAGAAATGAACGTAACCAACGAATTTATTATGAAAATGATATAGATATTTTAAAACAAATGAAGGAATACCTAAATCAAAACTGGAAATTAGAAGAGGCCGCTACACGAAGCATGGAGACAATCGAAGAAAACGCCCCGAAAACGGATAGTGTTCAGGAAGAAAATGAAACTGAAGTAACACTTCAGAAACGTTCACAAACAGATATTTCAATAATTCAAGATAAGTTTTCCTATATGTTTAACCAGCAAGAAAAAATTGTACAACAAAACCAAGATATTATTAATTTATTATTACAAGAACGCTCAGAAAAGGAAGAAAAAGATTTACAAATCCAGTTACTACAGGAAAAACTGGATAAAGCCATTCAATTGTTAAATGAAGATCGCCAAGACCAACAAGATAACAGTAAAAAAACGTTCATTCAACGTTTGTTCAATCGAAACTAATTGGACGATTTTCTTTTAAACACATTTCCCAAATAAAAAAAGCGGTAATTACCGCTTTTTTTATTTGGGAAATTATCTTCACAATGCTAAATATACGTTATTAAAAAAAATTCCTCTTATGTCTGTCTTTAATACCTATTTAACTTCAAAAGTAAAATGTATATTTACTAATATACATCTAACTAATATTCATCAAAAGTTCATATACTTTTTTACTAAAGTTCATACATATCGCCTAAGTATAATAAAGAGAGGATAACTTAATTTCAATTATAATATTATTAGTTGAAAAAGCCAAAAAACCCTGTTTTTTTCTCAACCTTTTCTTAATTACTTTTCTTAATCCTTTTAATATCAAATAATCCTTTGATATTAAAAGGATTAACGCACCATAAACGCACAGCTCTTAATCCTTTTAATATCAAAGCTATCTTAATCCTTTGATATTAAAAGGATTAACGCACCATAAACGCCTAGCGTTCACGATCAATTTTAGTTTTTAAATACTTCAATTTTATATAGTTATTCCTCAACTCAAATTTAAATTTAATTTTGTATAAATTTTAGAGTATTACTTTCAATTTTATTGCGTTTAAGGTAATTCCACCATTTCAACAATTACAAGTATTTATATATTTCTTTGGCCTTACCTATGAATCCCAAAGATCCTCGGTATTAATTAATATCAATGTATTGATCATTATTTTCAAAATCATCAAAATTCCATTGATTTTTTGGGAAGCTTGGTTAGACGCTGTAATGCCCTATCTTTTTAATATTTTCATATTATAGAACTTAAGTGAGAATGCCTTAACCCCATAAAACAATGGGTTTAACGGATTATGAACGCTAAGCGTTCACGTTTATTAGAACGTTAATTTACCACTTCACAAGCGTTCATTCTGTATTCATTTTAATCTTGTTGTAATGAAATTATATATTGAATACTTAAATTGCGCTTCTTTATTACAAATATAAAATGATAGCTTATTTGAAATGAAACTACAAATTTAAAATAACGCGCCCCTAAATTTCACAAACAAAGCTTTCTTGATCCTCAACTTTCAGCTTTATCAGCAAATCTTTTATCATTATCTCTAAGCAAGCTTAGTACAAGTTGCATTCTTCTAAATAAATGAACCCTCATAAACGTTGATATGAAAGGGATAGTCGCTACAAAAACGGATAGCGTTTACGTATTCTTAAACACTAAAATAACACTTTGATAACGTTTATGCCTTAGGGGATCTAGTTACATTCTCTAAAACATCACATCCTCTTGAAAGTATTAAACTTTCAGATCCAACTAACTACTTTATTAACTAAAAAATGAATTCTAACTTAAATAATTGGGTTGGTTCATATACAAATTACTCGCTCTAATTAATGCTTTCATTATTACTTTTGAACACTATAACTTAAGCGGTCTATCAGTTATTACACTAAATCTAGAGGGTCATACCGAATGTTATTATGTAAACTGCGAACTCACATTATATACATGGATCAGAGAAAGCAAAACATCCTAAATTAATATATTTAATGGCTTACATGTTCTTCTAAAATATTGAGAGATTATAGGGATGAGGGACTAATATCAGTTAATAAAATAGAAGAATATTGGCATATGTACGCGAGAGAAAATGAGTTAAACATAAGTGTTCCAGATGCATGGGTGTTTGGAGATGGTTCCAAGGAAATGAGAGATGAATTAAGAAGTTTAGTTGTTAAAGGAACCCAAACGGGAACATACGTTGCATATTGTGTTTACGGGCTTGAAGGAGAAGAAATTCAAAAGTTTGGTCAGTACGATATTGTATTGGCTGGAGACAATACTCGATTAGCAATTATAAAATATACAGAGATTGATTTTTTAAAAATGAATGAAGTAACAAGTGATTTTTCCAGATCTGAGTATAGTGAGCGTTTTGAATTTTCCACTTGGGAATTAAGCCCGTATGGACTTACTTTTGCTCCAGACTTATTGCTAATTTATCAAACGTTTAGGGTAATGGATGTGTATAGAGATAGAGTATAAATTGAAATCCAAACATGCTTTATTCTAGCTATACATATACAAGAAACAGGCTGTAAAAATCCGATTTTATAGCCTGTTTTAAAACAACTTTATCATTCGTTAACAAAAACCTTATAAACACTGTTATTAAAGGGGTAAACGCCATGTTAACGCATAGCGTTTATTTATTATTAAACACCAGATTAACACTTCGATAACGTTTGTCTGTTAGCAGATTTAAATACATCCTCAAAAACTTCAAATTCTCTTAAGAAGATTATAATTTAAACTATTAATTCTAACTTTAATTCCTAAGAATATCTTAAAGGAATTCATTCAACGCATATAGAAAACTTCTCCAAGGTTTATATAAACGCCTTACAAAACATACAATTAACTAAACAGACAATTAGTCTAGCAAACAAACTGAACTTAGTTCTAATAAACACAAATCAAACATAATATAAATATCTAATTTATATTTATATTATATAAAAACCTAATTAATCAACCCTGAAATTTAAATTAATTCGATTAAATATCGATTTTATATTTAAATTATATCTAAAAGATATTTAATTAAGGTTAATTCCTTTCAAAACCTTGTAATCACTCTAACTTTAAGGTATAATATATTTATTAAATATAAATAAAAAATAAATTTTATAGAGGTGATGTATAATGAAGAATTTAAAAGGGAAAACTCTTCATATAGACATTGAAGGCGATATTGGGAACGATTCTTTTAAAGGTTACATTAATGGTGAATACATAAAAATGAAAAACGTATATCAAAGCGTTTACTCAATGCCAAATGTGACAGAAACAAGCACTCAAAAAAATGTGATTAATCTAGTAGACAATATGTTTGTAAATATTGCTAGTAAATCAATTAGAAGATCTGGTATGTACTTTATTGGTAATCGAGCGATGCTAACAGGGAAGAACCCAAAAAACATGAACATTAAAGTAGGTCAAAAATATAACGATGATTTGCCGTTAATTAATATGCTAGGTCTAATTGCAAATAAATCCGTTCAGCTTGAGTGGGAAAGAACTGAACAACTACCACAATCAATTAATGTGACTGTTGATCTTATTTCAGCTATTCCAGCAAGCCAATGGACACCAGTAAATGCAAAACACCTAGAGCAACGTTTTACTAATTCAAATCATGTTGTAGTTGTTTATGTAGGGGAAGAACAAGTAACAGTCAGCTTAACATTTAACAGTGCAAACATTACCCAGGAAGGCGTTCCTCCTTTATATGCAATCCTTGAAGGCGAAGAAGATATGTTTAGTGACTTTATTAAACTATATAAAGACAAACTTGAGGTAGAGACAGTTAAAAAATCATTCTTTAAGAACAAAAAAATCTTACATAGCGACATTGGAGATGGAACAACTGAGTATATATACACAGTTGGTGTAAATCCAGTCATTGATGCTTGTAGTGGAGAAAGACGTGGAGTTGGGCATGCTACAGAAGAAGCTGTTAAGCTATTAAACCAAGAACGTGGAACAAACATTAAACGCCAACAATTCTCACAAATCCTTCAAGATCCAGATCATAAATACTATGAAGAAGCAACTGGGTACTTTAATATTACAAAAGTAGAACAAGCTGAACTTATCTTAGAAGATACAAGTGAAAAGTATGTAAGTAATACAGCTAGTGAAGCTGAAATTTTATGTGTATACGGTGGGGGAAGTGTTACTTTTAAAGATGAGTTATATAATCAACTATTAGAGTATTGTGAGCAAGTTGGTATGTACTTATTATGGATACCAGAAAAATATGCTGTAGATATGAATGCTAGAGGGATGCAAGTAATCAAGAATATTCTTACTCGAAAAAAGGTGAGATAATATGGCTGACAAGAAAAGAGAATCTTTCTTTTGGAATCTCAAAAAAATTGAGAATGAGGAGTTCTTTAAATGGTTTGAATCTCAAGGAAATATAGCAGATTCATTATATAAACTTGTCTGTTACTTTATTGATAAACATGGTTTACAAGATGTTGGTGATTATAAGATTCAACAACAAATGCAAAGAGAGATCTTACTTCAAGATAAAGATTTTTTAAATGAGGTTAAACGGGTCCTATTGAATGATTCAAAACTCATTATCAAAAATGATGATCAAAACATCCATAATGAGATTAAATCTCCTAATGAAGTAATTGGAACTTCTGAAGAGAAGCCCGATAATGAAGATGAAAAAAAAGAAAACGTTTCTAAATCTGAAACAAATGTTTTGAATGATGAATATGATGATCTTGATACGGCAAGTTTATTTGGTAATTAGCGCTGTCAACATAACAAAAAGAGTCCTGATTAATAAGGACTCTTTTTTGAACTTTTACAAAAGTAAACTTTTAAACACCTAATTAAAATTCTATTATCTATTTTACCACTTGGACAGATACTGGCTTCCAACCCTGATTCTCTACCCAATCAATATCAACCTTATATTTTTTATTACTTTGCTTATCTCGTATATTACCGTAAGCTTTATTATTACCATTATTCCCAATAAAATCGAAAATCAATTGACTCTCTGGAACATCAACAGCATAAGAAATTGCTTCTTTCATCTCACTCCAATCTACTGTTCCTTCTTTAAATTTCATTTCAGGTTTTGCACCTTGCTTTGTACCAATTGGCTTCCAAGAAGGATTAGTTTGAGAACCCTTTTCTTGAGATACCGATTTTTCTGCTTTTTGTTTCTCTTCTAACAGTGCTGCTTCTTTCTCTTCACGTTTCTTCTCTTCCAACAGTGCTACTTCTTTCTCCTCACGTTCCTTCTCTTCTAACTGCGCTGCTTCTTTCTCTTTACGTTTCTTCTCTTCTAACTGCGCTGCTTCTTTCTCTTTACGTTTCTTCTCTTCTAACTGCGCTGCTTCTTTCTCTTTACGTTTCTTCTCTTCTAACTGCGCTGCTTTCTTTTCTTGAGCAATTGCTTTCTTTGATGTATCAGAAGGGGAAAACAACTGGTATGTCACTATACCAACTGTCACTAATACCAAAGTAAATGCAATATTAAAAATCACCTTTTTACGACGATTTTGTTGTTTTTCTTGAAACCTGCTTACTTGTCCCATTTTTTAAACCTCCGAGTTTATTTTCTCTTCTAATCTTTATGCATTATCCTTATAATTCTTAATATTTTTATTAAACGATGGAAATTAATTACAATCCCCATACAAGATTTCATATCATAATAAAATTTGTGTTTTTTCAAGCATCTGACATATGTTATTCAAAAATATTTTAATACATTAAAAATTGATAAGCGCTTGTACGTAAGAAACCTTAAATTTTACTCAAAGGTGATTCCAATTACGTCCACATTAGATTTCCTGTAGAAATCTTTTTAACAATTAAGCCCCGTCTTCCCTTATTTATGATTTTCAAATTAAACTGCCCTCTATGGTATAATAAAGATGTGTTGTTTTCTAATGGGGTATGTCGTAAAATCAAAAGGGATTTTATCTCTTTTACCTTTTTTTCAGAGTAACTTTCACCACTAGGAAACTCTATTATTCCTAATGTAATCTTTAATTCACTTTCATCAAAAATCCAATCCTTATTAAGTTCCCTTATCTTTTGTATAAAACTTCTTTTGGTTTTTCCTATATAGATCAATGTTTCTTTCTTATCATATACTCTAGAGATTGCAAATATTCCCTTCTTAAAAGCTTCTTCTCTATTATAAAAATCATTTAAACTATACAATCCATACCATTTAATATGTACTATTTCTATTAACCTCACCTCATTTTTAGATAATATTATAATTTCTGAATGTTCAAATTATTATGGATACATAGCCTTGATTACTTGAATTATAAATAGTGCTTTTCAATAATACATTTTATTAATGAATATGTACACATCTTCATGCATTTTCTATCATTTGTTTCGTCAAGTACGACTCATCATTCTCTTCGTTAATTTTATCGTTCTGTGGGGGGAGAAGCCGTGTACAGGGGAGATAGCAACTCAGCCGGATGAGTGGGTTGCACACAAAAGATTACCCAAAATTCATCGATGTTAATCCCAACCATGAAAATACTATAGGTTGTCCAGGCTGCAAGAAATCCGTACTATTAGTGAGGCATCCCGGCCTAGCCAAGCTGGTGGACTACGATTTTTAAGAATCCTTCATGGAGAAAGGTTTCATTTGATGCACTTGCCTCCGCCTTCGTCTATATTCAGCCACACTTTCTTAGTTTTGTAACGTTTGACGAGGTCGATTGTGGTGCCAGTTGTGTAAAAAGAAAAAGTCATTAAGCTTATGTTACGAAAATCCATTGTCAAACCGGGGCCAAGACTGAAAGACCATACGAATTTCGTATCAACCTTAGGGACTCAGAAGTCGCCTTCTAAATAATTAGCAGTTACGCTGGTGTTTGTAGGAATCTCACACTTTAAGCGTAGCAAAGTGGGGGAGTTCAATTGGTAATTAGTATGTAAATACTCTAAAAAAAGAGTCCTAGAAATAGGACTCTTTTTTTAGGCTTAATTTTCAACTTACATCTTATCAATGATTAACTGTCGTTTATACCATTGATTTAATTTGCTTCTCGCCGTACTAGAGAGACGTTTTGTTTTTTTATTATAAAATCTAGAAAGAGTAGGCTGCGATATACCTATCTCTATTGAAAGTTCTCGCATAGTTATATTGTTTTTCATATGCACAAACTCTATTTTCTCTCTAATTACTTGTTCATTTTCAGTTGTATCTAATGGTTTTTCTACAATTTTTATTGGCTGATTTTCCTCATGTATTGTATCAATTGTTTTCTTTTTTGCTAAGTTTTCCATTGAACTAATTAGTTCTTTGGGCGGCAATATTACTATTCCTAACTGTGAATAATAGTTTTTAAACCAATTCTTTTTTGTTAGTTTGTCTTCTTCTAAACCATTATCATATTCCCAATGAGAAATTACCTCTTCTTTTTCTAAATCCATAAGAACATTTTCTAATTGTTCGCGAATACGATTCGGTTTTTGTTTCTGGTTTATCCCCATAACTGCTAACAAACCTTTATCTCCACCTATAGAATAAGGTCTTTGTAAACTAGAAAACATTTGACGTATTCTCCATTGCCATGTCAAATATCGAATTAACCTTTTATGATATTTATGTCTATAACTATTATATTCAAGTGCCTTTTTTGATAATAATGCGGTAGTACTATTAGATCCATATAAATATCCAGATAAGAAACTTCCCGGTTTGATTCGGCACGATTCTATTCCCATGTATTCGTTTGTGTTTTTATCTCTCCATAGAACTACAGAATCTAATACGAATAGTCTTTTAATTACCTCACGTTTTACTTCATAATGCTTACCTGTTTCAGCACGATCATTTAATACGACTACTTCATTGTCATCATTTAGATATATAAAAATACTTGCTAGGGCCGCAATCCGCTTCGCTACTTTAATTTTATCTTCTACCCTATAGTATTCAACACCATTTGCCTTAGCCTTTGAAATACTGCACATCTCTAAAACTTGTTCATATGAAAAATCAATAAATTCATCGGGCGATTTTGCTTCATTCAACCATTGAATCGTGATGGTATCTAAACAATCTGCAGTTAGATCATCCATATTACTCATTACACCGTCTACTAATGTATTCCATCTTGCTGCCTCATCAATATTTGTTAATTTTAGATCTTCATCTTTATGAGAGGAAAGCTGTGCCACTCCATTACTATCCTTTGTTTCAATTGGATATGATTTTAACAGTGTATTTTCATCTTCTTCAAATTGATTTTTAGCTATTCCATCCCTTAACTTATAATATACTGCGGAGTTATTTACTTCTAAATAATTTTCATTCAATGTGCTTGCATTTGATTCACTTGTTGCTGTATGCACTTTATTACTAACTGTCTGATTTTTACGAAACTCTTGTTCAATAAAGACACCTATTGTCTCATCAATGATTAATCTATATTCATCGATATTTCTATATATATCTAGAGGAGAAACACCTTTTCTTTGTTGTTGCTCTAGCCACTGTACGAGCATTGAAAATGATGGAGAAAGGTATTCTGAAGTCACAATTTTACTTTTATCTGCTTCAACCTCAACATAATAGGACACCCATTTTTGCCACAATTGCTCATCTTGTTTATACAATTGTTCTGTTATTGATAGTGCATCTCTAAACAATTGTAGAACGTCTTCCATATAAATTCTGCTCCTTATATACATTTAGTTATTCTTAATCTGAACTTGAAAATAATTAGCTATATGATGTTCCTTTTTATAAAAACTAGAAATGAAGTCAGAACATTCCCACTCCTATTTCGTTGTTAACATGTTAAAAGCTCTAGTTTGCAAACTTATAGCCCGCTCTGTAACTGATTATACAAGACTCCATCGATTTGTAAAATCCAAAGTGACAGATCAGTGCACCTTTTTTATAAAAAGATAATCTTTTTATAAACGGTTAAACTTTATTTCAACTTCACAAAAAGATGGCTTCCGTTTTTCTTTAAAAATTATTTGTGACAAAAATATAGAAAAAGAAAAAGCAGCTAAAGCTGCTATGGAATAAAAGAAAAAAGAAAAAAATTAGATACGAACAAATCGCTTTCTTTTATAAGGAAGAACAAAGAAAGAGTGGAAAGCAATACACAAACAGGTAAATCACATGAAGTAAACTGATAAATAGATTGAAAATTCTGATATTTTAATCGCTAAGGGTTTTTGTTTACTCTTTCTTTGTTGAAATGAGTTTAACATTAAAAATAATATAAATCAACAAAAAAATACAAAATTCTTATAATTACGACATTTATTCATCTTTCCTTAAATTCACGTTAAAAACATAGTTACTATGGTTTGAAAATACAGTTTAATCGTTTTATACCCAGTACTCAACAGTGGCACTCGGCTTAAAAAGTCTTGTTTAATGCCCTTATTTTTCGATTACTTCGAACACCCCAAATTCATCAACATGAAAATTTATAGTCATATCATGTCCCTTTTTTACAAAACATGAAACAAAAATAACATTATGTGTTTATTTCTTACTAACTCGAAATTTTTTCTAAAATTGCTTAAAGCTTGATATATAAGCTTTTCTATTACAGCAATACTATTAGTTATGAAAATTTATAGCTATATGATGTTCCTTTCTTTTTAGATAAAAAGCCTATAAACCCTTTCATATTAAGGATTTACACGTTTCTAACCCTATTTTCATGTATTTATGCAACATGAAAACCCATAGCTATATGATGTTCCTTTTTTTAACCGAACATGAAAACTCGCCTAGCTAATTCATGTCCCTTTTTCAATTGAAAAATTACAGATAAAGCCCATTAACATCACTATTTAAAGAGTGTTTCCTATTTAACTCATAATTATTAACATGAAAATTTATAGCCATATCATGTCCCTTTTTATTTTTTTAAAATCGATATAATTGTTGATTTGATCATGCTTATAAGGCTTTTTTTCTATTTTTCATCTTTTCTACCAATATGAAAATCTATAGCTATATCATGTCCATAAAAAAAAAAGAACGAATCCTGAAACCCCTTGGTACACAAGGGATTAAAGGGCGTTTCATCTTTTCATTTTTTCTCTTAAAGGGACGCATTTCATCAAATTTCGATTTGATATAATCAAAATTGATATATTTTATAGTTTTTGGTGTTTATTTCAATATTTATAGGTAGGAGGTGAAAAAGATGGGAAAATCATTTATTATTCGTAATCAACGTAGTCTAAATGGACAATCCACAAATGCAGTTTTAGTAACACTGAAGTCTTGGCAAAAACTTGTTGAAAATTTCGAAGAGAAATACTACAGCTATAAAGATACATACCTTGAGGATATTGTTGATCATATGACATACGAAGAGCGTATTGCCGATGTGGATGGCTTCGTAGCACAGGCTAAACCATCTTTTTCACGTCGTACACTATCTGCTATTTCGGAAACAGTGGGAAGAAAGCATAAATTATATGGAATTACAAACGCAGATCTGGAGGTCTTCTTATATCTACATAAAAAATGTTACACAAATGGAGTCATTCCAAATGTAACAATACATATGATGTGGGAAGATTACAAACTGTATAAAGAAGAATTTGCTTACATACAGCATTCTCAATTCTATATTGCATTAAAGAAATTAAGTATACATAACATTATTTCGGTTGAAAATGAATTAGATGGCCGATATACAATTAAATTAACTCATTTTATGAATGAAAAAACTGAAAAGGCCAATGCATATGTTTATATTAGCCCAGTGGTATTTACAAAAGCTTTCTTTGAGTTATCAATTGCATCTAAGAAACTATTCTTAGATATTGCTATGCAACAGCACAGTGAAACTACACTAAAACGTTCCTTAGACAAACAAGATGAAAGAGGGAATAGAACTCATTTTGGTGGAATGTACCGCTTCTTACATAAAAAATACCCACATCAGATACGTGCGGTTATAACAGAGTTAACAACTGCATTACCATGTACAGGGACTCCACTATTCAAAATTTGTAAATTACAAAAAGGGGTTAAGAATAAAAAAAGATATACAACTCTATATCTATCCCTACATACCGATTTCTTATGTACAAAAGAAATCGGAGAAGTACAGTATCGTGATCCATTCACACCAAAGCTTACTTATGCTCGTAAAGCTCGTTTTATCGAATCCGTACTACAAGAGGTGAGTATTGGAGAATTTACACAAGACATGAACAAATTTATTCATGTGCTAAAACATACATGCAATCGACAAATTCGAAGTGTAATCCATAGCTTACGTGACATGATAGATCGTAATGAAGAATATCCAAGCAAGTTAGTATATACACTGAAGAAATTATTAAATCAAACATCACAATATAAAATTCTTGATACAGCTGCTAAAGAAGGTATCTATCCTCTTATTACACAGCATGTTCCAAAAGAACAAAAAGAACAAGCTGTATTTGATTTCGGATTGCATTTCTCTATGTACTCTCTGCGAAACATCAAAAAGTTGTTCCGCAAAACGTATGAATTACTAAACTCTAAATTTGCTGTACCTGTTACAGAGGAATCGTATCACCGCAACTATCTAAAGTATCAAGAAGAAACGTTGTTTAGAAAGTATGCCTATGAACAAGGTACAAACCTAAACGCTTATATGGCTTTAGAAATTGAAATACGTGAACTCTTAAAAGCAAGAGGGCATAAAGAGCGTATTATTCCTAGTGATGTTCGTGAATTGTTCATTGAAAAGATAGATAGATTACCTAAAGAAAAGCTTCGTGTTATTGAAGTACCAGATAGCTTCAATTTAATTACATTTATGCGTGCCTTTGAACAGTTAATACGCGCTGGTATTCAAGTAACAACAGCTGAGCAAGTACTGACAGCAATGAAAGCGAACTAATCATCATCAGCTCTCTATTTTTGAAAAAAATTCAAGATAGAGGGCTATTCGTGTTGATCCGTTTATTTAAAAGAAATTTACTCCTTCTTCACAATAAGTAACTTTACTCGATTCTATTCATAATAGAGTCTTTTTTTATGCAATCATATACAAAAATAGTATGGTACTTATCTCAATTTCCACACATACTTTCATAAAAAGACGTTATGAGTTGTCTAAATACATTCAAATACCTACAAGAAATCATAAGAAATAAATTAAATTTCGTGGATAAGTAGATAAATAACACATAATGTGAGTAATTTAGTGCAATTATCATTGATATAAATAGCTTATACACCTTCATCTATCAAAAATCATCAATATTCATGTGAGTTATGTGCTAAATATGGATTATGTTGATTAATTAACACATAATGTGAATCTTTTGTGGGTAACTATAATCAAATTGTGGAGATTCCGTGAATTCATATGAAATTTCACGATTGAATAAATATGTTTAATAATGTATTAATTTGTTTCATTTTTTATGTAGAAATACTAAGTTTCATTTATGATTATTTGTAGTTTTTAGAGCTTAATATGGTTTGTTTTTCTGCTGTAAAATTATACTATTTATGATTTTTTACGCTATGTAATGTTAAAAGGCTTTGTTACAGTAAGGCTATACGTACATTTCTCAGTCCTATATAAGTTTTATCTTTATATTTTAAATATATATAAGATATATATTTATATTAGATTTTATTAACTAATATTCATAAACAAATTGATATAGTATAACGATAAAAAATGATTATAGAAAAACTAACAAAACTATAGCATTCATTAAATACCATTGTGTGTTCAAAAATAAATCTATAGCTATCCTCACAGTTATTTTTTAAGGCTATAGCAACATGTCAGAGAATTTAAGATTCCTGTCAAACGTCATTCCAAAATAGGAATGACGTATTTTTTTAGGGACAAATTCGAAAACTCATATCATTATCATATGTATTTAGTGTATCTAGAATTCTATATGGATGGTGAAGATATATGAATCAATATCAAATGCTGTATAGTACACCTTATCTGTATTCTTCTCGAACATTGAAACAAATGTACAAAGCGACTAAAAATGAAGAAAACGTATGTGCTATACAAGAACACATGCGACGACATGAAGTATACCTGGACCGACAATACCGAGGGTATTATTATTTAAGTCAAAAAATCGAAGAGGATCTATATGGTGATGAACTGGCTGTCTCCTGGAATCAGCTATTAGATGAATATCAACTTTTTAAGGACGGTAAAGGGAATTTGTCCATTAAACCAAAAGGATGGGGTTAATATGACAATCATTGGAGAGCTAGGGATTGTATATGGCGTGACGGGAGCTTCAGTTTTAGGAATACAATTGCTGAAGAAGAACGGTTTTTATCTTCCAGGTTGGTTGCTACGTGCGGGTCTTAAATGCTTACTAATTGGGAGCGTTTGGTACGTTCTAATGGATATTCTAGATGTGTTTCTACGCTAGCATTACATCTGGTAGTTGAAAATGATTATAATAGCGCATTTTAAACAGCTTTTTCTAAGCTTCCATACAGGCTCAACTACCTTAAGGAGGTATGGAGGGAATGTTGTCACTTTTATTAATCCCAGCAACCTTTATAACTGTAGCTTATTTTTACCAAAGTAATGGACCGAATGATAAGAAAAAAATTGCAACGTTTTTTGAAATTACAAAGGTATGTGTTCAACATAAAGGTGAATTACAATATCCCATTTTTATAAAAGAAATTAAAGATGATATAAGTATGAATTATGTTTACAAGTTACCACTTGGTGTACCTAGTCAACTTATCCAAAAGTTAGCTGAAGTATTAGAAGAAGGCTTATATAAACCTGTTAAAATATTGTTTTATCAAAGAGAGCTTCATATTCGAGTATTTAGCCAAAGAATACCTGAAATGTGGAATTGGTCTAAGGTTCTATTAAAAGAGCATACATGGAGAGTTATAGTGGGGAAAGCGTTAGATAAATATGTATATCATGATTTTGAGAAAACACCGCATATGTGTGTAAGTGGAATGACTCGTTTTGGAAAGACAGTATTCTTAAAAAATGTGATGACTAGTTTAATTTTACAACAATCTCAACACGTGAAATTTTTTATTATTGATTTGAAAGAAGGGCTAGAGTTTAGTCCTTACAAAGAGCTATCCCAAGTTGTAGAAGTCGCTGAAAATCCAGAACAGGCATTAGAAATGTTGGGAAGAGTACGTGAAAAGATGGTAAAACAGATTGAAATGATGAAGAAGTCCTATTTTACCAATATCATAGACACATCAATTAGAGAACGTTGCTTCATCATAGTAGATGAAGGAGCAAATCTTTGTCCCACACAAGGATTACCTAAAAAACAACGTGATGTATTATTTTTGTGCCAGGAGATGCTATCTGAAATCGCAAGAATTGGAGGTGGTTTAGGATTCCGGCTCA
This sequence comes from Bacillus sp. AY18-3, assembly GCF_008042305.1. Classification (NCBI taxonomy): domain Bacteria; kingdom Bacillati; phylum Bacillota; class Bacilli; order Caryophanales; family Bacillaceae; genus Bacillus; species Bacillus sp. AY18-3. The sequence continues at coordinate 30,785 of NZ_QKQR01000029.1, forward strand.
TATTTTGTACGCAATATCCTACTTCTGATACATTACCAAGACAAATTAAACAAAATGCTGATGCGAAAATAGGCTTTCGATTACCAACGGCGGTCGCCTCACAAGTTGCTTTGGATGAATTAGGTCTTGAAGATTTACCTTCTCTTCCTGGAAGAGCATTATTTAAGACTGATCGTACAGAAGAAATTCAGGTACCTTTTTTAAAGGATACAGATATGTGGGAGTTACTAAAGCAACATAAGGTGGTGAAGCAAAATGAGGCACCAAACACTCAAACAGAAAGCGAGACAAATCGAGATTTTATCCACTTTGAGTAAGTTGGATTTTTTAACTAGGAGGCAATTACAAGCCATCCACTGTCTAGGGAGTATTCGAAATGCAAATCGTGTATTAAAGGATATGCACCCGTATTGTCATATTACAAAAATGGCTCGTGAACACGTATATTATTTAAATAAAAAGGGACGGGATTTATTAGGCATTACAAAAAAAGTAAAGAAAAGTAGTCAATTACAGCACATATTAATGCGAAACGAAGGCTGGATGTGGCTTGGATTTCCAGAATGGAAAACAGAAAGACCTATCGAGTTTTCAATTAATGGTCAACGGTATCAGATTATTCCTGACGCAACGTATTTTGAGGATAATGTTCCCCATTTTGTTGAAATAGATCGTATGCAACATATGAAGGCAAACGAACATAAAATACAGTTATATGGCCATATAACAGATATCTACAAAAGACAGCATGCTATTGTTCCAGTAATTAATTTTTTTACATTATCAGACTATCGACAATCAAAGTTAGAGCAATATGCTATAAACCGAAATGTGTTTATGAGAACATTTGTAATGGAAGATATATTTTAGTTGTTTTAAGCATTTATGTCCCAAAAATCGTGATAATCAATACGTTTATCAAATTTCCTTAGTGTTTTAATGATTTTAGTTGCGGATGTTAAGGTGGGAATTCGATCCTTCTTATTTGCTAAATCACTTATTAAAGATTTACTTAATCCGGTTCGTTGTACTAACCATTGTTGTTTAATCCCTCTACGGTCTAAATATTCACCAAATGGAGTTCTCTTTTTTCCTAACCCAAACATCGGAAGCCCCCCTAATTAAGCTTGTTGTAATAATAACTTGTCCAAATTTCCATAAATCTAAACTTTTGTTCATAAATATGGAATTATAATTTTAAATAAAGCATAGAATAATATAAAGAAAATCTAAAAAATGTGTAATAATTTTGAAGAATGTAGCATTCATAGTAATAGCTACAAGTTGCTGATACACTATCCTAATGGCAACTTGTTGCAAAGTGTATTCTTACAAAATAAAAAGCTTAGATCCATTGGTGCATAAGGATTTAAGCTCTTTTAAATTTATGAAGAATTGAGGGTGAATTTAATAAATTAAGAGATATTAAACTGTTCAACATTCGAATTTTGAAGAACATTGTAATTATTTCATTGGTTTTAAAGAAATAAGCATTTCTCTTTTATAACAACCTGCGTATAACGTGTTTAGCATTTTATAAGCATTCTTATTCCAAAAGGAGTTCTTAAGCCCATTTGTTTCCCCACTCGAAACTGTAAACTTCTATTAACTCTTCATCGGATAATTTTAATTTCACTTCTATAGTCCAATTGAGTGTTTCTAAAGAATTTTCCGCTGTTCAGTATCAATAGGATCCACTCTTTAAAATGATCTGGATATGCATCATGCAATGGATGATTTAGGTTTTCATGTAAAGAGATAGACATGACTTAAGGAGGGGATGTCTATCTTCTTTATTAATCCACGACTTAATTAAATTTCACGTACCGAAATTTAATTAAAAAATGTTTGTATAAACCAAAACAAAAGGTTTATAGTAAGAACAAAAGTTCTGTTTTGGAGGATGAAACAATGTTTGATTACTCGAAATGAGTTAAGAGTTATTGATAAACATGATAAGGTGATATGTATATACATCAATCATATTACAGACATAAAATATACATAATTTGAAAAATAGGATAGGTTGTTATATTGAAACGAACAGGTGAAGATGTAATTGGACTGATTGGTACGTTGTTAGGATTACTATGTTCGCTAGTTATTCTATTTCTAGGAAGACTAGCATACGAAATGGGAGAGTTAGATGGAGCTGAAAAAGGTCTTACTGTTGGATGTATGGGAGCATTTTTTTCTATTTTAGGATTCTTTGGTTTTATAAAAGCTAAGGGTGCATGTAAAGAGGCTGGATTTTTGATGATTGTATCCGCAATAGGTTTATTTGTTTGTGTAAATAAAATTACATTTTATCTATTCCCTGGCTTGGCACTTTTACTTAGTGGACTAAATAATATTTTTGGCAAGAAGTAATACATAAAGATCAAAAAAATATTAATTAAGGAGTGGTAAGTGTGAAATATTTTGTATTTGAAGATGATGAATTAATAGGGGGATGTGAAGAGACAATATACGTTTTTGAACAAACCAAAAGAAAAAATAACTACGATAGCATTAATGATTTGGAGGAGTTTGCAGTACAATGCCTATTCATTAAACGGAGAAATACACATTGGTATTGGTATAAAGGAAAAAATGTGATAGAAATGACTATGCAGGAACTTGAAGAGAGAATTAGAGCAGAACTAAAAGAATTGAAAATGATATCCAAAGAAGAATTTACAGAAGTAAGAAATAGATATTCTCCTTATATCAAACCTATCGAGTTTCCTCGAAGTGGAATCAGATGTGCATATGCTTATGAACCAGACTGGAATGATGTGTTCTTTGTTATGGAAACAGAAGAAAGTTATTTTGCCCTTTATTGGTTCACAGGGGCGTGAAATTCACACTCCCTTATAATAAGCATTAATTCTAGATTCACTTAACAAGTTATATTTTTTAATAATTTTATTTGATTGTTTTAAAACATCACTATGTTGTTGAATATAAGCCTCTTTAAATATATCTAAGAAGACATACTTACTATCCTCTTCATCTATCTCATAAGAATTCCGGTCTACAGTTAAATAAGTAGCAGTACACTAAACCCTACTATAAAGTAACAAATTACTTTGGATACAGTATTTTGTTACAATGAATTCAAGAGTTATGAAGCTCATTATTTTTAAATACAAACGTGATTTAAACGTTCGTTTTTGTTACAAAACATAGACCAATTATAATAAAACAGGAAAACTCACAAAGTACTTATGCCTGTGGGTAACGAAAGGAATGTGTACGAAATTGAGTAAATCAAGTGAAATAAGTAGATTTGAAAATAGATTCTCAGAAAATGTGATTGAAATAGCAGCTGTCACAGGGGCATTAGGAATTGGTGCATCAAAAGGCGGTGACAACATTTTGTGGACTGCGTCAATTGATTTGATTGCGTGGAAAGACTTACATAACAATGAAACGATTACAAAAGAAGACATACGACTCGCATGGTTGGTTGATGATGAAGAATGGAGAAAATCAAAAGACATTTTGACAGCAAATACAGTTGTAACATTACAGGTGCGCAAGTCAGAAAATTCATTGATGCTTGTTAAGGTTTTGGAAACACCATATAAAGATGATGAGTTGGAAATTATCTTACAAGATGAGATGAAACCGGTTTTTTATCATGATGGGATGTTGGGTGAGTTTGAACTTGATAAAAGAGTGAAAACTTTTGAAAAGAGAATGTCTTGGGCTGGTGAAGAATGTCATTTATATTTTGATTGGAATGAAGACAAACATATGATGAAGTCTGCACTGGAAACAGCACATGCACTTTTCAAAGAGCAAGATGAATGGAACATGAAAATGAAAATGTACGCCGCAAAAGAACTGGTAGAGTTAGCAAATGAATGGCTACAAGATGATGATGAAGCGGAAATCGACGAAATTACAAAAGAAATGTTCATCGATTCCATCACATTAAGCAGCTTAAGCGTTTATTCAGAAGGTGATTTTGAAATATTCTTTTTGGATGGAGATATATTTTGGGGACATTCTATCATTGTAAGCGGAAATATTCATGAGGGGCTCTCTTCGGCTGAGATTGCAGGATAAAGTGAAACTTCCATCAGTGGGGATTTTTCTTCATCCCTACTGATGGATTAGTTGGACCAATCGGACTCTTACTGCTCTAAAGTAGCGGGATAAATAGTTATACTTTTTGATGTGTACCGATAATAAAATCGTTTAAAAATCTAAATTTTATTCAAAAAATGGCGCTTGATTGTTAAACCATCCAACATTGTTTGCGAAATACAAAGTAAAGGCTTAGTTTATTTTTACCAAATTTCTCATTACCACGCTTAAAGTTACCCGTAATTTTAGCTAACAATAACTGTACTTCGGTTATATTATCTTCAACTTTTTTGATTCTTGCTATAAGGGATAGCACCATATGCGCATCAAGCTAAGATTTTATAGTACCCCAAAAACAAAACAATGTACATTTACATCTTATGTTGTTAATCTTCTCGTCTTGGAGTAGTTGCTTTCTTTAGCTTGCTGGTGATAGGTCTGTACTCCTAGTAGAAAGGCATTTTTTTACTTATAATGGGATATATAACTTAATCAATTAACAAGGAGAATGGAACATGATACAAAGTATTAACCACATTTGTTTTTCAGTTGCAAATCTAGAGAAAGCTATTGATTTTTATCAAAATATACTTCAAGCAAAATTATTAGTAAAAGGTAGAAAGTTAGCTTATTTTGATTTAAATGGTTTATGGATTGCTCTAAATGTGGAAGAAAGTATACCAAGAAACGAAATTCAGTACTCTTATACACATATAGCTTTCACTGTAACAAATAATGAGTTTGATTCTTTAAAAGAAATATTAATTCAAAATCATGTTAATATCTTACCTGGACGAGAGAGAGATGACCGAGATAAACGGTCTATTTATTTTACAGATCCAGATGGTCATAAGTTTGAGTTTCATACTGGTACTTTACAAGATCGTTTACAATATTATAAAGAAGATAAAAAGCATATGACTTTTTACTGATTAAAAAAACTAGTAAAATACTAGCTTTTCGCACTTCTGATAATGATAGGTTATGTAAACTTCACATGAATACTATATTCATAAGGTAACTAATTCCAATTGATTATATAATTAAGGAATAAGATTAGATAAAAAAGGAGTAGTGATATGATAATTGGAGAACTAAAAGAAATTGTAAGACATCCAATAAAGTCATTTCGCGGAGAAAATGTTCAACAAACTTTCATTGCACCTTATGGCTTATATGGAGATAGAAGCCATGCTTTTTTAGATGAAACAAGACCAGAAAAGTATTTAACCGCAACACAACTTCCTGAAATGATTGGTTATACGGCGAGTTTTATAGGAGAAGAAACTTTGGATACATATCCATCAATCAAAATCGTTTCTCCTGAAGGGAAAATATATAAGTGGGGAGATCAAGAGTTACTTACAGAATTGGAACAAAAATCAGATCGTAGAATTAAAGGTATACAATACTCACCCCAGCAAGTACCTCTAGGTGCAATTGAAGAAGAACATGTATTAATTGTGACTGATACGTCATTACAAGAAATGAGTGCAATGTGGGGACAAGGTGTGAACCATAGGAGATTTCGTCCAAACTTGATATTCTCATTATATGAAAATATTCCTTTCGTAGAAGATACATGGTTTGGAAAATGTATACGTATAGGAGAAGCAGAATTAGAAATAGTAAGACACTGTGAACGCTGCATGATTATTACTATTGATCCTGACACATTAACATTTGAAAAAACTCTCTTAAAAACTGTTGTACAAAAAAGAAATAATCATTTTGGAGTCTATGCATCAGTTATAAAACCAGGAAAAGTGAATGTTGGGGATTCTATCATATTAGAATAACTTCGATAACACTGATTATGTAAAAAGTAAAGCCGTCCTGATGGATGTTTTTTTTTGCTTAGCGTGGGATTTTTCAAAAATACTGGAGATACGCCTCGTTTTGGGGTATTTGGTTTTTCTTAGCTTGATAGCGATGGGGTAACACCACATCGCTATCAAGCTAAGCTTATGCAAAGTCAAACAAGCAGCGCATTTAAAAAAATCCCTACACTTTGGAACACTGCGAAAAAAGACGGATTTATGCAAGAATTAATAGCTATGTCATGGGAAAATCCAAAATGCACGCTTGAAAGCCTTTTGGGGGTTTGTGGAAAAGAAGCCGCCATAACAGATGAAGAGTTTTCCTACTTTATGGGTGTAAGATATGATGGGGAAGTATCAGCTGATATGGAAACATTAATTATTCCTGCAAGTACATGGGCAGTTTTTCCGAACATAGTGGATGCATGGAAACACTTATATTCTGAGTGGGTCTCAACCTCTGAGTATGAACTTGCAAACTTACCATGCATAGAATGTTATTACGGTCCGAAACATAAACCGAGACATGAACTCTGGGTCCCTGTTATACCGAAATAAAATACACATTCAATAAAAAAGAAGCTGTTTATCGTTTTCCGACAGAAGACTCCTTCCTCAAAAATGTGAAGGTGTGAAACACCAATTTTAGGTGGGAGATGAATGTCGGTTGGCATATGCCAACATGTTTGCTATCATTTACTTGTACAGATTGCTCTTCGAAAACTGAAGATATGAGGTTAGTTGCAGAAAAACGTTGCAACCGTAAAATCTTCAACGTTCTATCGACCCACGCTTGCCGAAGTTGCGAAAACCAAGCCAAAGTAGGTAGTGTGGTGAGTCAACGTACAAGATACTTATGTTCTCACCGTAGGGACTACGGGTAGAGCCTGTTAAGATAACCGGTGGATACATCGGTGTTCACAGGAATCTCCCACTTCAAACAGTCCGTAAGGACGTTAAGTGGTGAGTAGTTCAAGGAGTAATGAAAAAACACTCTCAATTTAAATGCTTAGAAATTTGAGCTTTTTATATTGTGAGTAACCAAATCATGACCTAAAAACTTACGTTTCCGTTGTACAAAAGCTAGTTTTCTAGCAAGCTCTTCTGAAGAATAAGATATCGATGTAATTCTTCAGCAAATAATTGGAGTTCACTTTGAATCGAAAGATTCATAAAAAACGTCATCCTTTCTAATTTAACTTGTTTAGAGAGAATAACGTTTTTTTCAATTGGGGGGAAGTTAATATTCTTAAGTTAATGGGCATGTATGGTGCCCCAAAATGGAAAATAGCAGGATTTTACGTTAGCATGCAATAATGCATGTTCATTCAGCGAAAAAATCTGGTAAAATCTAAGCACCTGTTCTATTTTTTCAGTTATCTTGGAAACCTTACTTCTTAATTACCCAAATGGGGGGCGCTTTATTGCGTCTTTTTTTTATTTTCAAAAGGATCGGCTCAATTTCTTCTTAGAGCCGTATTTTAATTTAAATGTGATACGATAGTTGTATATAGACAACAATGAGAGGCAGCAAGTATTAAAAGAAAAGTAGATACAAATAGGGGGCGTATTTCATGTATAACTTACAAAAAGATATGTATGAACAATTGAAAGAGAAAAAAAGGGAAGTTACTGTATTTTTAAAGAATGGCGTTCCAGTACGTGGGCAGATCCTTGCGATGGATAAATTCACTATTCTTATGATGGTTCATGGTAAGCAACAACTAGTCTACAAGCAAGCAATTTCCACAATTCTTAAGTAATCCTTTTTCCTTTTTTCGATGGAAGAGGAAAAAACACAAAAAATAGAAGATTGAGATCAATCTTCTTTAAAAAAGGAACAGATGACAGATTACTACTCCAACTCTTAATCAATTATAAATAAGCACATATAAATATTCAATTCATTCCGAGTTTTCTCAATATATTTGTCTTATTTTTAAATTATAATATAAGTAATTCTTTTTATTATTATATATTTGTTCTTTCCTGTTGCAGAATCCTTATTATAAGGATTCTTTTTTTGTTTCAAGATCAGCTTTATATAGGAAACTACAAGACAAAGTATATTGAACTACCCCCACTTTCACTTCGTTTAGAAGAGGGGGATTCCTAAGTAAAGAGTTCTATCGAACTCTAATTTATTAGGCTATCTCCACAGTCCTTGCGGTTAGAAGCCTTATCGCTTCATTCTTTAGATTGATACTTGCGTTAATATCCCTATCATGGTGTGTACGACAAGAAGGGCAGTCCCATTTACGTAGTTTTAGATTGTTAACGTCTTTGTTTTGATATCCACAACAAGAACATAATTGGCTTGAAGCAAATGTTTTCGATACGACAATAATTTGTTTGCCGTACTATTTTGCCTTATATTCCAACATAGTTCGAAACTGAGACCATGATACCTCACTAATTGCTTTTGCTAACTTATGATTCTTTAACATATTCGATACTTGCAAATCCTCTATACCGATAACATCGTGGTTTTTGATGATTTCAGTCGAGATTTTGTCCAAGTAATCTTTTCTAGCATTCGTCATGTATTCATGAATTCTAGCTGCTTTTACTCGTTGTTTATTCCATCGAGAAGATCCTTTCATTCTTCTAGAAAGAACACGCTGTGCTTTTGCCAACTTCTCTTCTAATGATCGAAAAAACTTCGGATTTTTATAGGTTGTTCCATCTGACAAAATGGCGAAATCTTTTATTCCCACATCCATTCCAATGTAAGAATGTGTTTTCGGAAGTTCTTGCACTTCTGTTTCAACTAACAATGATACAAAGTATCTGCCAGAAGGGTTCCGTCTAATTGTAGCATTTAAAATGCGTCCCTTTACTTCACGACTTTTGGCAAATCGAACAAGACCTAGTTTTGGCAATTTAATTTTGTTTCCTATAACGGCAATGTTTTCATTTGTTTGTTTTGTGGTGTAAGATTGTACATTGTTTTTCTTAGATTTGAAACGCGGGGCACTGTTTTGTTTTTTGAAAAAGCGTGTATAAGCATCCGCAAGGTTGCGAACAGACGACTGAATCGCAATACTATCCACTTCTTTTAGCCAAACAAACTCTTTCTTCATGGCAGGAAGTTTGGCAGAGCATGTACCATATGCCAAACCTTTTCCTGTTTCTCTGTATGCATTATCCCATAGAGATAGGAAGTGATTGAATACAAAACGAGAACAGCCAATCGTTTTATTGATTAGGGTCGCTTGTGCTTGATTTGGATAGATACGAAATTTATATGCTTTATTGATCATCATTCGTTTCACCCCCATTTCGATATATGTCTATTATACAACAAACGTACATTCGATAGGTAGTGAAGTAACAGTTTATGTATGTCGAACAATTAAGATGGCTTCCTGCCATCCCTTGCCCGAAGCCAATTCATCTCCCACCTACTCACTTCGCGTTCCTTGAGGAAGGAGTCTTCTTGGCTAAAATGATAAATACAGCCTTTGCACCAAAACCTTATATAGCATGTCGCTCTCTTTTTTTATTGTATGAGAATATAAGTGCTCAAGTCATGCCACCTTTCCCCCTAAATTCCTCTATCCATAAATCATTGTGAAAAAGGATGTTTCTATAACAATAAACAGATAGAAAATTAAAAACATTCTAATTTTTAAGAATATGCAATTTTGCATTAATAATAACAAGATAATGTTTTTTCTGTATAATCCCTTAATAAGATGCATCTTTATTATACGTAGTATTGAGAGGAGAAATAAAAATGAAGAAATCCGTCGTTACATTACTAGCAACCGGAATGGTTTTAGGTGCTCCATTTTCAAGTGCCTTTGCAGCAGAACAAGTATCGCAGCAAGAAGCTTTGAACAAAATGGAAGTCGTTCAAAAACAGTGGAATGATGAACAAGGAAATCCATCCTTCCTTTCAGGGGAATTATCTGATGGAAAAGTTGATTCAGAAAAAGCAGTAAAAACGTTCCTTGAAGAAAATAAAGAATTATTTAAAATCAACCCACAAACTGACTTAACACTGAAAGAAGTAAAGTCAGATGATTTAGGAATGAAACATTATGTGTACATTCAATCTATTAATAAAGTTCCAGTTGATGGAGCACGTTTCATTGTTCATACAAATCGTGATGGAAAAGTAACAACAGTTAACGGAGACGTACATCCCGCTGCCGCTGAACGTTTGAAAGGAAATACAAAGGCAAAGATTTCAAATGAAACTGCCCTTTCAAATGCATGGAAACATATTAATCTAGCAAAAAAAGATACATTTGTAGAAACAAATGGGACTCCGTTAGAACAAATGAAAGAAACCGTAAAATCTACAAATGAAAAAGCAGATTTAGTTGTTTATGAAAAAGACGGGAATTATTACTTAACTTATAAAGTACAATTACAATTCATTAAACCTTATGGAGCAAACTGGAAAATCTATGTAAACGCAGAAGATGGAACAATTGTAAATTCATATAATGCAGTTACAGATGCAGATACTCCGCAAAAAGGCTATGGCAACGGCGTATTGGGGGATCGAAAAAGCCTGAATACAACTTATAGCAGTCAATATGGAAAATACTATTTAAAAGACACAACAAAGCCGATGAATGGTGGCGTTATTGAGACAACTACAACTAATCATGGCACTGATTGGCAAAATCCAGATAATTACGCTCTATTCGATACAGATAATGCTTGGATAGATAAGAGCCAAGCTCCTGCAGTTGATGCTCATTTTAATGCAGGAAAAGTATATGATTATTATAAAAATGTTCATAACCGTAACAGTTTTGATGGAAAAGGTGCAACGATTCGTTCTGGAATTAATTTCGGAACCAACTACAATAATGCATTCTGGAATGGACAACAAATGGTATATGGTGATGGCGATGGTGTTCAATTCGCACCGCTGTCAGGTTCTCTTGATGTTGTTGCACACGAACTAACACATGCGGTAACTGACAAGTCAGCTGAGCTTGAATACCTAAATCAATCCGGGGCACTAAATGAATCTTTTTCTGATGTATTTGGATATTTCGTTGATCCAGCCAACTGGGATTTAGGAGAAGCTGTAACTACGCCAAAAGTTGCAGGAGATGCACTTCGCAGCTTATCAAATCCTGAAAAGTATGGCCAACCTGCTCATATGAATGACTATCAATATTTACCACCAACAGAAGAAGGAGACAATGGCGGCGTACATATCAATAGCGGTATTCCAAATAAAGCTGCTTATTTAACAATCAATGCTATTGGTAAGGAAAAAGCAGAAAAAATCTACTACCGTGCTTTAACAACGTACCTTACACCAACTAGTGATTTCAGTAAGACACGTGCTGCATTATTACAATCTGTTGCTGATTACGATGGCGTTAATAGCGCGACATATCAAGCTGTACAAAAAGCTTGGAATGACGTAGGAGTAAAATAATAGTTTCATTGATAGAAAAGTGTAAAAGGACACGCTTGCTAGGAGTATCTGACGGGGGTGTCCTTTTTTCACTGTATTTTTTATCGTATACTGGGGTCCCGCCACATCGCTATCAAGCTAACAAAAAAATTCCCCCTAAAATGAAAAAATACGCTATTCTTTCTGTAGAATCAGAGGAAAGGATGGCGTTTTTGTATGTCAATTTCTGTATCTGATGAATTACAACTATTTGCTCAAGAAATTCAAAGCTTTTTATCCCCTAATATCTTACGAAATCTTGCTAGAGATGTTGGCTTTGTGCAACGAACAAGTAAGTACCAAGCAAAAGATTTAGTAGCTTTATGTGTATGGGTGAGCCAAAATGTAGCTATGACTTCTTTAACTCAGTTATCTAGCTGTTTAGAAGCATCAACAGAAGTACTCATCAGTCCTGAGGGACTGAATCAACGGTTTAATAAGGCGGCCGTCCAACTTTTACAACACCTACTAGCCGAACTACTAAGCAAAAAATTGGCCACATCTATGCCGATTTCTTCTCCATACACTTCTGTTTTCAAGCGTATTCGTATTTTAGATTCAACTACATTTCAACTCCCGGATGTATTTTCATCGGTTTATCCAGGTGCAAGAGGATGCAGCCATACAGCTGGGATAAAAATTCAACTTGAGTATGATTTATTAAGTGGACAGTTCCTACATATTCATACAGGTCCAGGTAAACAACATGATCGCACTTACGGCTCTCTGTGTGTCCCAACTGTGACAGCGAATGATTTATGTATCCGAGATTTAGGTTATTTTCATTTAAAAGACCTTCAATATATACAAGATAAAGAGGCCTACTATATCTCTCGTATCAAGTCGAATACACGTATTTATCAAAAAAATCCTAACCCTGATTATTTTCAGGACGGAAGAATTAAGAAAGGTACAGAGTATATACAGATAGATATAGAGACGTTAATGAACTCCCTTCAACCAGGACAAACATGTGAAATAGCTGATACTTATGTAGGAATGATTGATAAAGTGCCAGCTCGTGTAATTGTTCATCGATTACAAAACAACAGCAACAAAAACGATTACAAGATCAAGCTGTAAGAGAAAAAAGAAAGGAATGAAGTATTCTCCTCGTAGTAAACGACTCAGTGGTATCAATGTATATATGACAAACACCCATACAGATATTGTCCCGATGGGACAGGTACATGACTGGTATTCTTTGCGTTGGCAAATCGAAATTTTATTTAAAACGTGGAAGTCATTCTTTCAAATTCATCATTGTAAAAAGATAAAACCAGAACGATTGGAGTGCCATTTATATGGTCAATTGATTGCCATTCTACTCTGTTCTTCTATCATGTTTCAAATGCGCCAATTACTACTCATGAAGAAAAAACGGGAGCTTAGTGAGTATAAAGCAATATATATGATTAAAGACTATTTTCTTCTTCTATTCCAAACTATTCAAAAAGACACCCAAGAGCTATCAAAGGTGTTACTTCGTCTGTTCAATCTCCTACATCAAAACGGGCGGAAATCTCATCGATATGAGAAAAAAACGGTCTTTGATATATTAGGTGTCGTTTACAATTGTACCATGTCTGATAATCAAGCCGCTTAATTCAAAAAAGTGAAACCCGTTAGGGTTTATTTCGTATGCAAATCTTTCAATCACCTATACTTGCCCTTTAGAAAAAAGAAACAATCTCGCCTAAAATTGACTTTGCACAATCTTAGCTTGATAGCGATGTGGTTCATTACTCGTTAAAAATGTTTGTAAAGCTTCTAGAGGTTATATCAACTTGCATTTTATTTGCTAGAATACCATTTAGCTAACCATTCATTCCATTTATCTGTTTGAATAGTAATGGGAAATATAGTGTTTTTATCAGGCTTGTCAGTCAGACATACGGATGTATCATGAACAGATAAATATTGTCCGTGGTTATTTTTTAAAGAGAAGCTTTCAAATCCATAATCAACAAGTGTCCATACTTGTCCGTAAGCGCGAAATCCTGTAACGCCCACCTCACCATTTGCAGATGTAAGATAGGTTGCATTTGCTTCTATGTACACCTTGTTAGATCTTTTTTCAAGTGGAATAATTGTAAATATACTCCTATCTTCTGAGATCCAATTAGATGAAGTAGAAATATTCGTACTCCCCTCCCATGTTCGTAAGACGTTATCCCTGTTTCTAATTTTCATAGAAATAGAAGAACATTCTTCATTTTTATCCTGTGTAACGACAGCGAGCTTATGTCTCTTTATCTCCGCAAGCTCGTCAGCGGTATAACTAAAAATTTTAGATTCTTTTACTGGATTCGAAGTTATTGTTGCCAGTTTTCGTTTCTCTTCCGGTAGTGCATGAAACAGTTTCTCTAAGTCAAAAGAAGCACTACCTGGTTTTATATTTGGAAACTCCTGTCTAATATATTTTAGAGCTAAAGGACCATTCATTTGACCACTATTGTCACTTTTTAAGTAATATGTTTGCCAATTCGTAAGCGCAATACCAGTATTCCCTTCATCTAATTGTTTTTGTGTAATATACAAAATATCATATTTATATAGATCTGGTTCATCAGGATTTAAGTCCACTATGATACCAGCTTGCTTAATCAGAAGTTGTTGACCGTGTTTTATCGTTTTATATTCAACTTTCCCATCTTTATAGAAAAGTTTAATTTCCTTAGAAAAGCTTTGGTTTTTATAATAATCAAACACACTAATACCAAATTCTCCTTTGTTAAAAGTAGGAGCTTTGTAAGCACGGTTTTCATTGTTAGCTGTATAATCATTTTTAGCACTTTGTTCGGATAAAATGATAACAAAAGGCTCTTTTAAAAACGAATCATAGGTATCACCAAATGTTGTAACAATCGCTGCGAACGTATCAACGTCTGCTTTTGCTTTATGTTTTGTAAATGGGTTGAAACTGAATACAATCCCCATCGTAATTCCTACAGGGGGGATTTTATATATATATTTCTTTATCTTTTCCTTCATGGATTTGCACCTTACTTTCTAATTTATACTGTTTCCAACATATTTACATTATTATCTGTAAGCTTATCTTAATTTAAATCCCTTTCAATAGTCTTTCATAAATGTTACAAAACCATTTCATTGCTTCTCATACAAACAATTCAGGACTCTTGTAAGTAATTTCTAAAAATTGGACATACCGATAGGAATAAAATGATTGATACATAAGTAAACCACCGATATATCTTATCAAAATAAAAATTGAGACCAAAAAAACAAGAAAGGTTGGCATTTTGCCAGCCTTTCTTGTTTACTACTTCATTCATTTTACAAATAAAAATTTTGTTTTGGGGATACTTAAAAATCTTCGCTTAATGAGCATGGGGCCAAGCTGAAAAAATATATAATATCGAAAAAATCAAAATTTTATAATATATTAATGTAAGACTTTTGTAACGCTTTTGAAAGAAAAATGAAAGGTATTTAAACTAAGATGAACTTATAACTATTGATTTTATATTTTCAAATCAACATACGACAGTCTTTATATGTTTATTTTTTACAGTGTTACATGTAAGCAATCTAGGCTAAATCTTACTAAGAGAGGACAACAAAAATGAAGAAAAAATTTAAAACAATTGGAATTGGAAAGAAAGTAATTCCTACTGCAGCGGCATTAGGTATTCTTTTTTCTGTCGCTCCTATTGCAGAAAACAAAGCTAGCGCAGGGGTAGGTGCGGTATTAGATATAACTATTACTGTATTAGGTGCTGTAGCAGACACTTATGAAGCACTTGGAATAAGCCCAGAGGATGTAGACCCTGGCACTCACATTGATGTATATGCAGAAAACCGAACTTACCAAGCTCCTAGTTTTACATCTGGGGAATTTAATATTTCCATGTATCATACACAAGGTGATTCGAATTTTCTTAAACCAGTTAAAGTACGCTATCCAAATGGAAGAATTGAAATTCATCAACTAAAATCTGGGCAGCAGCTTAAAATTACTGAAGCAGGTGCAATTATAGATCTAAACCCTAATGGAGCAAATGTCTCAGAACACGATCTTCTTTACATTACACAAGCACAATTAGACGAAGGAAAGACCGGAGTTGTGATAAATCAAGGCCAACATGCATTTGTAGAAAAAGCATCTGGTAAAAACCCAAGATTTCTTGGTCCACTTTACAAAAAATATTCCGGCGACTCCTTTGGCGATTGGGCGGTGATTGCTAGAAGTTCGGATTACCTATATGGTCAGATAGAAAATAAATTATCAGATAAGCAAAAACAATTGATAACATTGACTTCAAAGCCAGTATCTAAAGATGTCCTTGACAACTATGTTAATAATGACCCTAAAGCTCGTGCAGATTTTTATGATCGATTATCTGATGTATTGGCGGAGCGTACTCACGTCCTAGAGACACCTATTGCACTACCATTTAACGCACTAAATCACGGGAACCCTTATCAAATTATCCCCTATAAAAAAGGGGCGAATAAAGTAATCGTAAAAACAGGTTCAAAATATCTTTCAGGGAAAGAAGGAAAGAGCCTTCAATATTCCGACTCGATTGGTGATGATGAAGTGTTTGACCTTGTTCAGATAGGAAATTCTTACGATGGTAAATTTCAGTTCCGTTTGAATAACAAAAATGGGGTAAGTTTGGCTGGTAATTTAAACACTCAACAATTTGGTACTGATTGGAGTTTCAAATCCGAAATTCGTTTCACTGGAAAAAGCAACGATGAAATTAACAATTGGTTAATAGAGTGGTATCCGGGTAAAGAAAATGAGAGACAGAAGTATGACAAAATAGAGACTATAACTGATGAAAAGGACCCTACTAAATATCTTGCAAAAGATTCCTCTGGAAACGTGATAAAGAACAGTTGGATAAATCGAGGTACTGGTTATTCCTTTGCAGATGCTGATGGAGTCATTTTGACAGGCTGGCAAGACATTAAAGGGAAGACTTATTATTTCTCACCGCCTTATGGCTACATGGTTACTGGAATTGGAAGTGCTTCATATATTAATGATAAGGAATACCACTTTAATGATGACGGTGTTTTACAACGATCAACCTGGGAAGAAAATAGAAATAGCTATTCCGATGCTGATGGAGTATTCGTTAAAGAAGGCTTGAAAGAAATAGATGGTAAAATTTATTATTTCCAAAATTACAATGTAAATAAAAAGGAAATACGTCTAGAAGATCAAAATACCATTCTTCATTTTTCTGACAAAGGCGTACTTGAGAGAGCTTCTAGGATAAATGGAGAAGCTATAAACAGCGATGTTTATGCTTCGTTTGACAACAAAAGATTAGTATTTAATAAAGACGGTTCGATTTGGAAAACAGGGATCAACAAAAAGGAGAAATCACTGGCATATTATAGTTTAGAAGATGGAGATTTCTATACCGGTTGGAAAATGATAGGCAATAAAAGATACTATTTCATAAATGGCTACAATGATACGTTCAATGATTATAAAGACATTGATGGAAAAAGATATTATTTTCATGAAGACGGCTCAGTTAACAAAGCAGGGTTCGAAAAAATAGATGGTAAGCTATACCACTTTGACAATAACGGCGTAGCACAAACGGGCTGGCAAACTATCGATAATAAATATTATTACTTCGATGAGAATGGGGCAGCTAAAACAGGATGGTTCCAAGTTGGTGGTGGATATAGACCTTTTCCTCTTGCATACGGATACCTTTGGTATTGTGCTAGAGAAGATGGTTCACTTTATGCAGACGCTTGGTTTAACATCGACGGTAAAGATTATCACTTTGACAAGTGGGGACATAAAATGCCGTACTAAAATAATAACATGACGATAACAAGGGAATGCTTATATGTACTGCATCCCTTGTTGTATGTATGCTATATTTAGCTCGACACGACAAAAAAATATTGTACGTTAAGGGCGAATCTTACATACAAAAAAGACGATTCAATTATAAATGAATAATAAGATTATAAGAAACGAAAATAAATTTTCAGAGATTATAGGAGCGTGTTAATAATGATCGTAACAACAACTAATACTATTCAGGGTAAAGAAATTATTGAGTATGTGGACATCGTAAACGGTGAAGCAATTATGGGTGCAAATATCGTACGCGACATCTTCGCTTCTGTTCGTGACGTTGTAGGTGGCCGTTCTGGTGCTTATGAAAGTAAATTAAAAGAAGCTCGTGACATTGCGATGGACGAAATGAAACAACTTGCGACGCAAAAAGGAGCAAATGCAATCGTTGGTATCGATGTAGACTACGAAGTAGTTCGTGACGGAATGTTAATGGTTGCGGTAAGCGGTACAGCTGTACGTGTGTAAATAGATAGAAAAATAGCACCTCATTGGTAAACTGCACGTTCAATTGTT